>JAFGTJ010000154.1 GCA_016934195.1 Anaerolineae bacterium
GCGCGGCAAGCAGCGCCCCTACTGTCGTTGATCTGGTGTGTATCGCGGGGAAAATCTGAATGGACACGTTCGCCTTTATCATTCACCCGATTGATCCAAAAACCGACGTGGCGCGCAAATATCCCCTGTTAGGCAAACTGCTCACCGAAGGGCAGATCAATTTCTTTTCGCGCTTTTTCCCGCCGGTCTACATCTCCGAAATTACGGGCGTGCGCTCCGAATCGACCGGAAAGGAAATTCGCGGTTGGTTCATTGCCTGCCCCTTCACGCCTAAAACCATGCTGCGGCTGCCGGTCGAAACCGTCTACCGGAAAATCGTGGCGTGCGGGCACAAGGCCGAAGAATTGGGGGCCGGGCTGCTGGGTCTGGGGGCGTATACTTCAGTTGTTGGGGATGCGGGCGAAACCATCGCGGAGCGGCTGGCGCTGCCCGTGACCAACGGCGACGCCTACACCGTATATATGGCGGTCGAAGCGGTGCGCGAAGCGGCGCGCTGCATGGAAATCGACATGGCGGAAGCATCGGCGGCGGTAGTCGGCGCGACGGGCGTGATCGGCGGGGTGTGCGCCCAACTGCTGGCGCGCGACGTGGCCGACCTGACGCTGATCGGGCGGCGGGCCGATGCGCTGGAATCCGTGCGCGAACAATGCACCGGCCACCGCGCCCAGGTTTCGACCAGCCTGGACATCGACGCCATCTACCATGCCGACCTGATCCTGACCGTGACCAGCGCCACGACCGCCGTGATCGAGCCGCAGCACCTCAAACCGGGCGCGGTGGTGTGCGACGTGGCCCGCCCGCGCGATGTCTCGCACCGGGTCGCGCAACAGCGCGATGACGTGCTGGTGATCGAAGGCGGTATGGTTGAGGTTCCAGGTCCGGTAGACTTTGGTTTTAATTTCGGATTTCCACCGGGCAAATCATATGCGTGCATGGCAGAAACAATGGCATTGGCGTTAGAGGGTCGTTATGAAGATTATAGTGTCGGCAAACATATCGATCTGGCCCAGGTGTATGAAATCGGTGAGATTGCCGCTAGACACGGGTTCAGATTGAGCGGTTTTCGCAGCTTTGAACGGGCGGTAACGGACGAACAGATCGCCCATGTGCGCCAGCAAGCCCAGAATGCGCGCGCGTCGCGCCGCCCGATTACGACCGGATAGCGCCAGCGAATTAATGAAACGTTCACAAAAAGGTTGAAATACCCTAGAGGACCGCTGGTTCCCCTGGTGGTATTTTAAGGTCATCCCATGTATAGTTAGAGAGCACCAGTTGTCGCCACAAAACGCGGCGGGTGTACGATCCTGACATCATCCAGGTTGCCGGAAGGTGAATCAATGGGCAAAGGCAGAATTTTGGTCGTGGAAGATGATTTCGACATCTCCAATATGCTGCGTATTTATTTCAGCGGGCAAGGCTACGACGTACAGGTCGCGCCGCGTGGAGGCGATGCGCTCACGCTGACGCGCAAGCAGCTCCCGCAGTTGATCGTGCTGGACATCATGCTGCCCGATATGAACGGGTACGACGTATGCCGCGAACTGCGCTCGACGACCCGCACCAGCCACATTCCAATTATCTTTCTGACCCAGAAAGATGAGCGGAGCGACAAAATCGCCGGGCTGGAACTGGGCGCGGACGACTACATCACCAAGCCGTTCGATATCGAGGAACTGAAACTGCGCGTCAAGAACCAGATCGACCGCGCCGAGCGTGACAACTACACCGATCCCAACAGCGGGCTGCCCAGCAGTTCTCTGATCGAGGACAAGCTGCGCGAACTGATGCGCGAGAACAAGGTGTGGTCCTACCTCGACCTCAAGGTGGTCAACTACGAGGCGTTCAAAGAGGTTTACGGCTTCGTGGCGGGTAACGAGGTGCTGCGCTTCATGGCGCTGGTGATGGGCGAAGTGCTGGACGAACTCGGCACGCCCAACGACTTCGTAGGGCACGCGGGCAGCGACAACTTCGTGGTGATCACCTACGCCGACAACGCCGGGGCGCTGATCCGGCGGCTGGAGACGCGGTTCTCCGACGAGGTGCAGGGGCATTATTCCTTCATTGACCGCGAGCGCGGCTACATGATGAAGGATACCGAACAGGTCACGCTGATGTCGCTGGCAATCGGGTCGGTGTCCAACGCGACACGCCAGTTTGCCGATATCCGCGAGATCACCGAACTGGCCGCCGAAAATCGCCGCCGGGGTGATGGCGGGGACGACGACACGCCGATTGAGACTGAATGGTAAAACAGAACTAAAAACGACTGACCGCACACTGATAACCAATCACAACGAGCGGGTAGCAGCATGGTTGAAGTCTATCTGATTATCACCGGCCTGGTTTTCTTCGCGTGGCTGTACGCGCTGGTCCGCCAGGCCCAACGCGGATTCGGCAGCGAACCCGCGCCGACCGCGCGCCCGGTGGTGCCGGTCAACCTGATGGACAGCGATGAAGCCGTGATCGTGGCCGAAGGGCACGGGCGCATTGTGTACGCCAATCCCCCGGCCCGCCAATGGTTCGATATCAACGGTGGCGCGCCGAACCTGTCGCTGATGGCGTCCATGACACAGCCTGCCGATACGCTGCACGACCTGATGGCCGAAGACGGGCACGCCTCGTTCCGGTTGGGCCAGCGGCAGATCGAAGCGGTATCGCACACCATCCCCGCGCCGGGTGGACGGCAGATGGTGGTGGTGATGCGCGAGCGCACGTCGGCGGCGCTGCCCACCTACCACGAATTCGACCCGGTGCGCGCCCTGGCGATTTTGCAGGATATCAGCCAGGCTGTCGGCAGCGGGCTGAGCCTGACTGCGACGGTGGACGTGATCCTGCACGGGATCGAAGAGTCGATTGAGTACGACGCCGCCGAAATCACGCTCTGGCACGCGGATAAACGCGAACTGCACCCGGTCGGGCGCGGGCGCGTCCGCACGCATACCGGCTCCCTGGCCCCGGCCAGCAGCACCGAATCGGACGCGGTATACCGTGTCGGGGAAGGCTACGGCGGCTGGATCGCTTCGTACCGCCAACCGCTGCTGATCACCGACGTGTCGGGCCGGACCGACCTGCTGCCGCGCGCCTTCCAGACCGAATTCCAGAGCTACCTGGGCGTGCCGCTGTCGATCAACGATAAGTTCATCGGCACGCTGGAACTGGTCAACCGCCAGCGGGCGGCCTTCACCCAACGCGATCTCTCGCTGCTGCAAGCCATTGGCGGACAGGTCGCGGCGGCGGTGGAAGGCGCGCGCATCATCGGCAGCCAGTACGCCCACATCGAGGAACTCAGCGGACTCCAGCAGATCGCGGAGGCCATGAGCCAACTGGCCGATCCGACCGAACTCTACGGCCAACTGGCGCAGCGCATCGCGGCGCTGATGGACGTGGAAATCTGCGGCGTGCTGCTGTACGACGAAGATGACCAACTGTTCCGCAGCCAACCGCCCTTCTACGGCGTGCCCGACAGCCTGATTGCCCATTACCGGCTGTCGGTAGAAGTTGGCACCGAACCCCACGAAATCTGCCTCCACAAAGCCTGGTGGTACTCCAACGCGCCCACCCCCGAAATGATCAACGCGCTGGGGTTCGAGAACCTGTCGGCCACCATCACGATCCGTAACATGGCATTAGCCCCGATGACCGTCGGGGCGCGGCGTACCGGCCTGATGCTGGTCGCCAACCGTTCGCACGAGCGCAGCTTCACCGGAGAAGATACGCGCGCCCTGGTATCTTATGCGGCGCAGGCGGGCGTGGTATCGGAAAACGCGCGCCTGTACGTCGATGAGCAGCGCCGCGCCCGCGAATTGGGCGGCTTGCAGCAGATCGCGCAGGCGATGGGCTTCTTGCGCAGCCCGTCCGACCTGTACAGCCAGATCACGGAACGCATCGCGGCCCTGATGAACGTCGAAATGTGCGGCATCCTGATCTTTGACGCCCACGAACAATGCCTGGTCAGCCAGCGCCCGTTTTACGGCATGGATGACGTGGAGACGATCAGTTTTTACCAGGTGCCGTCGCCGCGCGGCGGCCCGGTGGACCGGCTGTGGCGCGAGCGCGATATGTGGTTCACCAACGATATCCGCACCGACCCCGTCGCCCGCGATACCGACCTGGCCCAGATGGCAACAGCGGTCGGCATCCGGCAAACGGTGATCGCGCCGCTGGTGGTAGCAGGCAACCGGCTCGGCATTATTCAGGTATCCAACCGTCTCGACCGGTCGGAGTTCACCGAAGACGACGCCCGTATCCTGTCGATCTTCGCGGGGCAAGCGGCGATCCTGATCGATAACGCCCGTCTGTACCGCGAAATGCAGAGCCGCACCCACGAGGCCGAAGGACTGCGCGCCGTCACCGAGATCGCCTCGCAGGTGACGCCGACGATGGCGACGGTCGAGCGCGTGATTATTGCGATCTCCAACCTGCTCGAAACGCACGTCGTATCGATTGCGCTGGTGGATGAGCGCTCCGGCGAACTGGTGCTCGCGCCCGATTACGTGTGGGGCATGGATTTACCGGAACCGTACCGCTTTGACGCCTACGGGCCGGGCTTTGAACACAGCGTCCTGATCTCGCGCCACCCATTCATGAGTAACAACCTGCGCGACGATCCAAACGTGCTGGAAGCCTACCGGCCTATCATTGAGCGCTTCGGCCTGACCAACTCGCTCCAGGTGCCGCTGATCATCCAGGATCGCAGCATTGGCGAACTATCGGTGGCGAACAAGATGAACGGCGAGCCGTTCACCGAAGCCGACCTGCGCCTGCTGCAAGCGCTCGCCAACCAGGTCGCGGCGATGGTGGACCGGATGCGCCTTTACCAGGATACCGACCAGGGCTTGCGCGCCCGCGTGCAGGAATTGGACGCCCTGGGCCGCGTCAGCCACGAACTCAGCCAGACGCTCGAACTCGACCGCATTCTGGACGTGATCCGGCAGGAAGCGCTGCGCTCCACTGATGCCACAGCGGTCAGCGTGGTGCTGCTCTCCGACCGCGAAGAATGGCTCGACCCCGACCGCCCGGAGATTGACCGGCGCTTCGGCGAAGGGCGCGAACTGCGCGATCTGGCGTCCATTGAGCGGGCGGCGATCATACGCAATGACGTGATGCTGGTGGACGATTACGACACCAGCAGCTTTGAACCCGCGCCGCGCCTGTCGCGCTCGGCGCTGGTCGTCCCGGTAACGTTTGGCGAATACCCGGTCGGCCTGATTCACCTGTTCAGCACGCAGCCGGGCGTTTTCAACCGGCGCGTGGTCGATTTCGTGATCGCGCTGACCGACGCCGCGACGGTCGCCATCGGCAACGCGCGCCGCTACGAAGATCAGGTCAAGCTCAACCACTCGCTGCGCGTGCGCGCCGAACGGATGGGCCGTATCTTCCAGTTGGGCGAAATGTTCCGTCAGGGCGCGAGTCTGGCGGAAATGCTGGAAGAGGTCGCCCACAGCATCCAGGAAACCATCGGCTTCAACATCGTGCTGATCAGCCTGGCTGATGATCGACAGGGCGTGCTGCGCCGCACCGCGCAGGCCGGGCTGCCGCTGCCGATCTTCCACGAAATGCAGGCCACCACCCCCCCGCTGGAACAGGCCAGAACCCTGATGCAGCCGCAGTTCCGCATCAGCAACAGTTATTTCCTGCCCGCTGAAGGCGCGGAAGACCTGATCGCGGGCCTGCCGGTCGTGCAGACCCTGCAACAGCCGATGGGCGAAGGCCCGCGCGCCTGGGACCCCGAAGACCTGTTGATCGTGCCGCTGTACGGATCGGGCGGATCGCTGGTCGGCATTATCTCGGTCGATGAGCCGCGTTCGGGCCGCCGACCGGACTTCACGACGGTCGAAGCGTTGGAAATTTTCGCGTCCCAGGGCGCGTTTGCCATCGAGAACTACCGCCTGATCCGCCGGATTCAGGAAGAGGCCGAAGCCACCCGCCGCGAGCGCGACCGGCTGGCCCAACTGCACATGGTCGCCAGCGAAATCCAGGCCGCGCGCGATGTGCCATCCCGTTTGCAGGTAGTGGCGGACGGCATTCACGACGCGGGATGGAAGCGCGTGGTGATCACGCTGCGCGACGAACACCTGGAAGCCACCGCCATGATCCAGGCCGGACACACACCGGAAGAGGCGATGTACCTCTCGGATACGGTGGAAACCGGCGCGGTATGGCGGCGCTGGATCAATGACCTGGACTTTTACCAGCTCAAGCTCAGCGCGGGCTATTACATGCGCTACAACCATCCCTGGGTGCGGACCAATATTTTCCGCGACCGCGCGCCAGAGCCGCCGGAAGTTCTCGAAGACCAGTGGCACCCGCAGGACGTGCTGTATTTGCCATTGGTCGGCCAGGACCAGAAACGCATCATCGGCATCATCGCCATGTACGACCCGGTCGATGGGCAGGTGCCGACCGAAGATTCGCTGCAACCGTTCGAATTGTTCGCGTCCCAGGCAGCGGCAGCCATCGAGACGACGCGCCTGTATATGGAAACCGTCCGCGCCGCCGAGCAGGAACAGCGCATCAACGAGGTGATGGAGGCCGTTTCCGGCACGATCAGCCCGGAAGCCGTGATCCAGGCGGTCGGGCACGGGTTGCAGCAGATGGTGCCCTTCACACGGATGTGTGTCACGCTGTACGACAGCACGGCGGGCCACCTGGACGTGCTGCGGGCCGATATCGCGCTCGATATGACCGTCACCGTCGTCCACGACCAGCCGATGTCCGTCAACGACACCGCGATGGGGCGGGCTTTCCGCGATATGAAGGCGACCCAGTACCAGCTCAGCCGGGACGAAGCCGCGCGCGAGATGCTGATCGACCTCAAGCGGTGGTACGCGACCGGCGAACGCAGCACCCTGATCGTCCCCATGATCGCGGGTGGGCAGGCGGTCGGCTCGATGCGGTTGGGCAGCGAACTGGAAAACGCTTTCGGCTTCCAGGAAAATTCCGAGCTGATCCAGCGGCTCGCCAACCTGTCGGCGGTGGCGCTGGAAAACGCCCGCCTGTTCAGCGAAACACGGGAACGCGCCGCCGAGTTGGATGCCCAGGCCCAACGCCTGTCCCTGATCAACCGGGTGTCGTCGCGGCTGGCCCAATCGCTGGACGTTCAGGAAATTTACCGGATCGCGCTGGCCGAAATGCAGGAAGTCATGGGCGCGCAGTACGGCGGCGTGCTGCTGCACGACCAGCCCGACAGCGGCCTGTTGGTGCTGGATACTCATCCTGAAGCGGGCGGACAGGCCGGAATGCTGCGTGTTCCGCTGGGAAACAACACGGCGATGAACCAGATGCGCCGGAACCGCCGGACCATCGTGTCCGAGGATATTCAAAACGATCCGCGCCTGGAAACTTCCCGCGAGATACTGCAAGCGCGCGGCACGCGGGCGATCATGCTGGTCCCGCTGCTTGCCGGACAAGCGGTGGTCGGCAGCATCGGGCTGGACTTCACCGAGCCGCACATCTTCACCGAGGCGGAGATCGGTCTGAGCGAAACTATCGCCAGCCAGGTGTCGGTTGCGCTGGAAAAAGCCAACCTGTTGAGCGAAACCGCCGAACGCGCCGTCCAGTTGAACATCCAGGCGCAGCGGTTGGCCTCGCTCAACCGCATTTCCGAGCGGCTGGCGGCGCTGACCGAGCCGAGAGCCATTTACTATACCGTGCTCAAAGGCGCGCAAGAAGCGCTAGGGTGTCAGTCCGGCGGGTTGATGATGATCGAGGGCCAACAGGCCCGCCTGATGATCAGCACGCACCCGAACGATCTGGCCGAACCGAATCTGGTGATTCCCCTGGCGGCAAACCCGCTGGCGCAGGCCATCATCGAAACGCACCAACCCGTCGTGATCGAAGACGTGGCAACCGATCCGCGCCTGATCGACCCGATCCGCGAGATGCAGTTTACGCGCGGCACCCACGCAATGTTGATCGTGCCCATGCTGATCGGCGACCGGGTGATCGGCACGATTGGGCTGGATTCATCCACGCCGCGCATATTCACCGACAGCGAAATCGAGTTGGCATTGACGGCGGCAAACCAGGCGGCGGTCGCGGTGGAAAAAGCCCGCCTCTATACCGAAGCGGTCGGCCTGACGGTCTTCAACCAGGCGGTGGTCGAATCGATCCAGCAGGGGATCGTGGTCATGGACAAGGACCTGGTAATCCGCCGCGTGAACTCGTTCATGGCGGAATGGTACGGCTGGTCCACCACCGAAGCGCCAAACCAACGCCTGTTCGACTACCGGCCCGATTACGAGACATTTCTGCGCGAGCCGATGGCAATCGCGTTGGGGATGGGCGTCCCGCAGGCGTGCGACGAAATCGAGCGCCGTGACGCCTCCGGCCAGGTTTCGATCCGCAACTATTACGTGTACCCCATGCTGGACGACGAACGCCGGGTAACGGGGATCGTGCTGCTGCTGGAAGACGTGACCGAACGCGCCCTGCTGGAACGCGATCTCAACGTGCGGGCGATCCAGATGGCGGCGCTGTCAGAAGTGTCCGGCCAGCTCACGTCCACGCTGGAAACCGCCGAAGTGCTGGACCTGATCCTGGATGTACTGGGCCGGGTGGTCCCCTACGACGGCGTGACGCTGTGGCTCCGGTCGGCAGACGGGAACGAGCTGACCATCGAGGCCGCGCGCGGCTACCGCGATCCCGACTCGCCCACCCCGGCGGATCTGCTGAACCTCAAAGTCGAGATTGCCGACAGCGCCCTGTTCCGTGATATGGCGGAACGCGCCCAGATCGTCAACGTGGGCGATGTGGGAGCCGGGGACCCGCGCTTCCCGCATGGCAGCGCTGCGCCGTACAAAAACTGGCTCGGTGCGCCGCTGATCAGCAAGGGGAACGTGGTCGGCGTGCTGTCATTGGAAAAACGCGAACGGCACTTCTATAACGCGCTGCACGAGCAGTTGGCGCTGACATTCGCAAACCAGGCGGCAGTGGCGCTGGATAACGCCCGCATGTTTGAGGAAACGCGCGACCGTGCCCAGGCGCTCGACGAACAGGCGCAGCGGTTGGCGCTGCTCAACCGGGTATCGCTGGCGCTGGCCCAGACGCTCGACCTGGAAAACATCATGGAGATCGCGCTGCGCGAAACGGCCATCGCCCTGAATATCCAGGAAGGCATGGCGCTGAAGGTAGACAAAGCCACCCAGCACGCCCGCGTGATCGTGGAATACCCGCGCGGCAATGCCCCGCCCATCCAGGTCTTTGATATCACCGATAACCGGGCCATTCACCGCGTCCAGCAAACCCTGGTCCCGCTGGTGGTGGAAGACCTGGAACACGAACCGCTGGCCGCCGATCTGCGGGCCATGATGCGGCGCGAGAACGTCTGCGGCACCCTGATCGTACCGCTGGTGGTGGGCGGCGAAGTCATCGGGATGCTGCGGCTCGATGTGCTGGACGAACGCCGTCAGTTCACATCCGAACAGGTGGAACTGGCGCAGACGATCACCAGCCAGGCCGCCATCGCCGTGCAAAACGCCACGTTGTTCGAGCAATCGGCGATCCGCACCACCGAGCTTGAGACGCTGTTCGAGTCGGCGCAGGCCACCGCCGTGACGCTGGACCTGGACGAAGTGGTCCGCCGTGTAACGGTGCAGATGTTGGGCGCGCTGCACGCCGACGCCTGCACGGTTTTCCTGTGGGACGACGTGACCAACCAGCTTACGGTGCGCGGCGACATCAGCGCCCGACCGGAAGACGTGCCGCCCATCCAGGCAGGCGACGTTTACAACCTGACCGATTACCCGCTGCGCGAACGGGCACTGCGCGAACGCGAGTTGATCACGCGGCGGTTCGATGATGACGAGCTGCCGCCCGGCGAACGCGAACTCATGATGCGCCACAACGCCGCCAGCCGGATGTTGATTCCGCTGATCGTCAACGAAATTTCGATTGGGCTGGTGGAAGTCGAAACGCTGGATCCAACCCGCTATTTCCTCTCCGAAAACGAGCGGTTGGCGCGCACACTGGCAAGCCAGGCCGCGATCTCGATTGAAAACGCCCGCCTGCAAACCGAAACGCGGCGCACCGTCGAGGAAATGTACATCATCAACGATATGTCCGCCGCGCTGTCGTCCGCCAATGACCTCGACAGCCTGCTGGGGGTGATCGATGCCCAACTGCCCAGCCTGACCGAAGCGCAGGCGCTCTACGTGGCGCTGTATCACGGCGAGGGCGAAAAAGCGCGCCTGACCTTCCCGCTGGCGCTGTCGGTAATGGATGACGCGCCGCTGGAGATGGCGGAACGGCCCATCGGCAATGACGAATTCTCTACAATCATCAAGCGCAAGGCTCCCCTACTGCTGGCCGGTGAAAACCTGGCCGATGTGCGGCGCAGCCTGTCGATTGAAACGGTCGTGCCGGAAGCGGCGTGCTTCCTGGGGGTGCCGCTGTTCGCCGGTATCGAACTGATCGGCGTGCTGGCCGTGCGCGATGACCACGATCCGACCGCCTTCAGCCACAACGACCAGCGGATTTTGACCACCGTTGGCTCGCAGTTGGGCGTCGCCATCCAGAGCACGCGCCTGCTGCAACGCACGCTGCAACAGGCCGAAGAACTGGACCAGCGCGTCCGCGAGCGCACCGCCGAGCTTGAACAGGAACGCCAGAATATCCAGACGCTCTACCAGATCACGACCGAACTGGCGACCAGTCTCGATATGGAACGCCTGCTCAGCCGCGCGCTGGAAATGGTATCGCAGGCAATCGGGGCAACCGGGGGCGCAATCCTGGCCGTTGATCCAATCTCGGAGCGCCTGATCTTCCGCGCCAGCCTGGGCAATTATGCCGTCCTGGACAGCGACGAAGCCATCTCGATCAACGCGGACGAAGGGCTGGCGGGTTGGGCCGTACAAAACCGCCAGGGCCTGATCGTGGACGATGTACGGAACGACCCGCGCTGGCTGCGCATGGGCGAACGGGACGATCAGCCCCGCGCCGCGATGGTGGCCCTGATCGAGTCGAATGAGGACGTGTTGGGCGTGATGATGCTCTACAGCGGGCAGCCCGCCGCGTTCCGCCAGGACCAACTGCGGCTCGTCTCGACGGCGGCCAATCAGGTCGCCAACGCCATGAACAACGCCGAACTCTACAGCCTGATCCGCGATCAGGCCGAGCGCCTGGGATCGATGCTGCGCACCCAACAGGTCGAAGCGACCAAGAGCGACGCGATCCTGGACTCGGTGGCCGACGGCGTGATGGTGGCAAACGAGAACGGGCAGGTCATCGTCTTCAACCAGACCGCGTCCCGAATGCTCAACCTGCCGGTGAGCGGCGTCCTGAACCGGAACACGTCGGTGATTGCCGGGTTATATCAGGCCGGGACGACCCAGTGGGCCGAAACGGTCGAACGCTGGATGCACGATCCGGCCTCGCTGGAGCAGGGCCAGTTTTTGGAAGAACGCATCACGCTGGAAGACGCGCGTATTATCAATGTGCGCCTTTCCCCGGTGCATATGGGCGACCAGTTTTTGGGCACGGTGTCGATTTTCCGCGACATCACCCGCGAAGTGGAATTGGACCATCTCAAGAGTGAATTCGTCGCCACCGTGTCGCACGAACTGCGAACGCCCATGACGTCGATCAAGGGCTATGCCGACCTGCTGCTGCTCGGCGCGGCTGGCCCGGTATCCGAACAGCAAGGGCGCTTCCTGGACACGATCAAACAGAACGCCGACCGTCTCAGCATCCTGGTGAACGATCTGCTGGATATCTCGCGCATTGACCAGGGCCGCATGGACCTCACCTTCTCCGAGATCGAGGTGCCGGACCTGCTGAAGTTGATCGCCGATCATGTGCGCGGGCGGTCCGAAGACGAAAAACGCCCGATGACGATCACGGTTGATCTGCCGGACGGCGTGAGCGACGAGTCGCCAACCGGCCAGGCCCTGACGATCTGGGGCGATTACGATAAGATCGCGCAGATCATGACCAATCTGGCCGATAACGCCTTCAGCTATACCCCGCCCGGTGGAAACATCACGTTCAGCGCCGTCCCCGAACCGGAAACCGGGCAAGTCGTGCTCCAGGTCACGGACAGCGGGATCGGCATTCCGCCGGAAGTTGGGAAACGCATTTTCGAGCGGTTCTTCCGGGGTGACGAATCGCACGATCTGGTGATGGATACACCCGGCACCGGCCTGGGACTGGCGATTGTGCAGGAATTGGTCCAGGTGCATCATGGCACCATCTGGTTTGAAAGCGAAGTCGGGCACGGCTCGACCTTTTACGTCAGTCTGCCCGCCCAACCGCCTGAATCCCCTGAAACGGCTGCGGCAGCGACGGCAGCAAATGCCGGAGCGAGTGATGATGTGCAAACGGAGTAGTAGCTAATGGCTAAGATATTAATTGCAGAAGAC
Organism: Anaerolineae bacterium; assembly: GCA_016934195.1. GTDB lineage: Bacteria > Chloroflexota > Anaerolineae > Aggregatilineales > Aggregatilineaceae > JAFGTJ01. Next base: position 12,357 of record JAFGTJ010000154.1, read on the forward strand.
GAACGCGATATCCGGGACCTGATCGAATTTACGCTGAAATACGCCGGTCACGAAGTGATTAAAGCCGCCAATGGAGCCGAAGCGGTGGAGCTTGCGCCGGACGTGATGCCCGATTTGATCATGCTGGATGTACGAATGCCGCGCATGACGGGCTATGAAGCCTGCGCCGCTTTAAAAGGCATCGAGAAAGTCTCTAAGATTCCGGTGGTGTTCCTGTCGGCTAAAGGGCAGGCGTCGGAAATGGAAGCGGGCATGGATGCCGGAGCTTATGATTATATTCTCAAGCCGTTTGCGCCCGACCAGTTAACCCAACGGATCAGCGAAATTCTAGCCAAGTTCGATATCGCGTGAGTTGTTGCAGCAGCGCAGGCGTGGTACACTGCTACTGCTCCTGCACCGGCTTTAAATTACGGGAATTGGCAATAATACGGGATGTGCGATGAGCGCCATCACAATCCATAACGATCTGGTTCATTACGAAGTATTGGGACGCGGACGCCCCGTGATCCTGCTGCATGGCTGGCTTGGATCATGGCGGTACTGGGTGCCAGCCATGCGCCAGTTGAGTATGCAGTACCGCGTCTATGCCCTGGACCTGTGGGGCTTTGGCGATACGGCCCACGACTCCGAGCATTATTCGTTTGAAGCCCAGGTCGATCTGCTGGACCGCTTCATGGGCCAGTTGGGGATCGAAAAAGCGGCGCTGGTCGGCCACGACCTGGGCGCGGCGGTCGTCGCGCGTTACGCAGCGGATAATCCGACGCGCATTCCCCGCCTGATGACCATCTCGCCGCCGCTGTTCCGGTTTGCGCCGTCCGCCGCAGCCCCGGCGCTGCCGTCCGGTACGACCGACTCGTCCCCGTCGCGGCCTTCGGCCCCGGCCATGACCGAAGCGGAGACGATGGTGCAGCCGCCGCCTAACCGTGACGAGCGCATTAAGGCCGCGATAGAACAACGCACCACCAACAAAGACAGCAGGCCATCCAACCCGCTGAATCCGAACGTGCTGCGCGCGGCCACCACGCCGCCCACCGACCAGCCCGCGCACGAGATCGCGCCCGGTAACGCCAACGGCCCTACCCCATCGGGCGGCGCGCTGACGGGCGACGTTCAAGGTCCGAATCCGCTGCGCGACCACATGCAGATATTTGACGCGCTTCAACTGCTGGACCGGCACGTTGACGCGGGCGGCGACCTGGACAAGCTCAAAGCCGAAGCTGGAAAAGCGGCCAAAGACGTCATCGAGACGAACGTTAACTCGTTCAACCACCCCGGAGCCGACACATTCAAGTGTCTTCAGGGATTGCCCATGCAGATCGTGCTGCTTTACGGCACCCATGACTCATTTGTGCCACCGCCCCAACCGGCCATGGTCACGGAACTGAAAGATGCCGCCCCCCACCTGCACGAAATCAAGATCGACGGCATCAAACATTTTCCGATGTTGGAAGCCATCGACGATTTTTCCAGCCTGCTGTTGGAGTTCCTGGAAATACCGGATGTAAAACGGCTGAAGATCAAAAAGACCTGGGAGCGCCGCGTGCGGTAACAGCACATTTCACCACAGCGACACAGCGAACACGGAGATTCTTTCTGTAAAGAGTCTCCGTTTTTAATTTCTCTGTGCGCTGCGTGTCTGAGTGGTGAAAAATCGTCCCGGTCCACGAATGAGTTGATGTTGTTGGCGAATTGGGCGCGTAGGGGCGCTGCTTGCCGCGCCCTCCCCAAAAAACAAACAGGGCGCA
>JAFGTJ010000155.1 GCA_016934195.1 Anaerolineae bacterium
TCGATCCTGGACATTGACGACCTGCTGGACGAGGTGGTCGATCTCGTAACCGATAACCTGGGCTACGACCGGGTGCATCTGTTCCTGCGCGTCGGGGAGCGGCTGGTATTCCGCAGCGGGAGCGGCGTTCACAGCGGGCGCTGGGTGCTGGAACGGCTGGCCTATGCCCTGGACGCCGACGGTTTTATCCCCCGCGTGGCGCGCACCGGGCAGGCCATGCTGACCGGCAGCGTCGATGACGACGAATGGTACGTGACCGGCTCCGGCGTGGAAGACACCCAGAGCGAAATGGCCGTGCCGATCCGCATCGGCGGGCACGTCCTGGGCGTATTCGATATCCAGAGCACCGCGCCGGACGCCTTCACCGAGGACGACGTAGCCTTGATCCAGGCGCTGGCCGATACGGTCGCCATCGCGGTCCGCAACGCGACTCTGTTCGCCAACGAGCAGCGCCGCCGCATCGTCTCCGAAACGCTGCGCGAACTGAGCACCGCGCTCGGTTCGTCGCTGGACCTCAACAGCGTATTGGACGGCATCCTGATCGGCCTTGAGCGCGTGGTCGATTACACCGCCGGGCTGATCCTGCTGCGCGACGGCGACAGCCGAGAGAACAGCAGCGGCGAGTACGGTGTCAACTCGGCGCGCGGCGATATCGCGGGGCCGGAATCGGAACTGTGGAACGAGACGATCCCCGCCAACCTCGTGAGCAGCACCACCCTGTTCGACCTGCTGCACAGCCTCAACGCGAACCCCGCCCAGCTAACCGATCACGCCCATGACGAAATGATGGTCGCCTTGATGGTCGCCGGGCAGCCGATTGGCTACCTGGTCCTGGAACGCACCGGGCCGGACACCTTCACACCCGAAGACCGGGAAATCATCAATACCTTTGCGAATCAGGCCGCCATTGCCATCACCAACGCGCAGCTTTACATGGCCCAACGCGAGGAAGCCTGGGTATCGACCGCGCTGCTGCGCGTGGCCGAAGCGACCGCCCGCGCGACCAGCCTCGATGATGTGCTGCGCACCGTCGCCCGCATCACGCCGCTGCTGGTCGGCGTGGAATGGAGCGCCGTGATCCTGGCCGACGATCCCAACACCTTCCGCGTGGTGGAAATCGCCGGACCGGGACCGGACATCACCGCCGCGCTGACCGGCTTCACCCTGTCGCCGCTGTCGTGGCCGCTGCTGGCCGAACTGAAGCAGAACCGCCAGCCGATCCTGATCAACGCCGACTCGCCGCGTCCCGCCGATATGCCGGTCGCCGTCACCATCGGCCAGGGCGTGGTCCTGCCGCTGATGGCAAAGGGCGAGGTCACGGGCCTGATCCTGATCGGCCAGGGCGATCACAGCGCGCCCATGAGCGAACGTAAAATCGAACTGGTCAGCGGGATTGCCAATCAAGCCGCGCTCGCCATCGAACGCGCCCAACTGATCGCCGCCCAACAGGAAGAAGCGTGGGTCACGACCGCCCTGCTCCAGGTGGCCGAAGCCGTCAATACTCAGATCGACGCCGACCAAAGCCTGGAAACCATCGTGCGGCTGACGCCGCTGCTGGTCGGCATTACCTGCTGCGGCGTGATGAAGTGGCACGCCGACGCCGGGAATTTCACGGGCGGGCCATCGTGGGGCCTCACGCCCGAAAACCGCAAGCTGTTCGCGGAACTGAACTACGCCCCGGCAGACGGGCCATTCCTCGATAAGCTGTCCGGCGACCCCGACCCGATCTCGTGCGGCGTAGGGGCCGACCACCCGCTGCCGCCCATTTTGCAGCGCGTTTTCGAGAGTCCGACGCTGCTCGGCCTGCCATTGGTGGCGCGCGGGCATCTGGTCGGCGCGATGCTGGTCGATCACCCGGCCCTGGGCGGCACCATCGATCAGCGCCGCCTCAACATCCTGAGCGGCATCGCCCACCAGACCGCGCTGGCGCTGGAAAATGCCCGCCTGCAAGCCGAAGCCTCCGCCGCCGAACGCCTGGGCCGCGAACTCGAAGTCGCCCACGATATCCAGACCAGTTTCCTGCCGCGCTCGTTCCCGACCGTGCCCGGTTGGGATATCGCGGCCTATTACCGGGCGGCGCAGCAGGTCGGCGGCGACTTTTACGACGTGTTCCAGGTAGACGAGCACCACTACGCGCTGGTAGTGGCGGACGTGGCCGACAAGGGCGTCCCGGCGGCGCTGTTTATGGCGCTGTCCCGAACCTTACTGCGCGCCGTTGGCTCCAACCGGCAAGCGCCCGCCCAAACGCTGCTGCGCGTCAACGAACTGCTGCTGCGCGATACGCACTCGGATTTATTCGTGACGGTGTGGTACGGGCTGTGGAATATCCAGACGGGCGAAATCACCTTTTCCAGCGCGGGCCATAATCCGCCGCTGGTAGTGCGCGCCGATAGCAGCGGGGAACTGCTCACCGCACGCGGGATCGCGTTGGGCGTGGTGCCGGAGATCACGTTGCAGCAGCACACGATCACGCTGGTCGCCGGTGACGCCCTGATCGCTTACACCGACGGCGTGACCGAGGCGTTCCGCTCCGATCACACCGAGTTCGGCGTGATGGGGATACAATCCGCAGCAGCCCAACTGCGCCGCCGTTCCGCGCATGACCTGGCGAACGGGATCGCCAGCGCGGTCGATAACTTTGTGGCGGGCGCGCCCCAGTTTGACGACATGACGCTGATCGTGCTCAAACACCTGGCGGGGTAAGGCCCCGATTCGCCCATCGCGTCCGCCGGGGCGCGTGGAGCGTACAGCGCATATAAAATTCAAAAAAAAGGAAATTTACAATGAGCGCAGAGTCCCAAAAAACTGGCTGGTCGGTGCGCATGGCCGATTCGGTGCTGGCGCGTCACCCTATTGTTGGCCCAAACTGGGTATACGAATGGGGGTTGGCGTGCAAGGCCATTCTTGAAGTGTGGCGCGCAACCGGCGAAGACAAATATTTTGAGTACGTCAAAACGAATGTGGACCGCTTCGTCATGCCGGACGGCAGCATCAACACCTATGACCCGACCGAATACCGGCTGGATGACATCAACGCGGGCAAGCTGCTGTTTCCCTTATACGCGGCGACCGGGGATGATCGCTACCGGCAGGCCGCCAACCGGCTGCGCGAACAACTGCGCACCCAACCCCGCACGAAAAGCGGCGGGTTCTGGCACAACAAGCACGCCGTCCACCAGATGTGGCTGGACGGAATTTACATGGCGACCCCGTTTTTGATGGAATTCGCCGCCATATTTGGCGAGCCGGACACCTTCGACGACGCCGCTCATCAGATCGTGCTGATCGAGCAGCATACCCGCGATCCGCACACCAACCTGCTCTATCATGGTTGGGCTGAAGCCCCGGACAATCTGGTATGGGCCGATCCCCATACCGGCCAGTCACCGAATTTTTGGGGACGCGCCACCGGCTGGTACATGATGGCGCTGGTCGATGCGCTCGACTTTTTGCCCGCCGATCACCCGCAGCGCGCCCGAATTGGGGCCATTCTGGATACCACGCTGGCAGCGCTGGCCGCCGTTCGAGATCAGGAAAGCGGCCTGTGGTATCAGGTGTTGGACCAGGGAGGCCGGGAAGGGAACTACCTGGAAGCCTCGGCGTCCTGCATGATCATGTATGCCATGTTAAAAAGCGCCCGCTGCGGCTGCACCGGCACATCCTATGTAGACATCGCCTTAGAATCCTACGACAACGCGCTTGAGCACTTTGTCGAGGTGGACGACGCCGGGCTGGTAAACCTCAACCGAATCTGTTTTGTGGCAGCGCTCGGCGGGAAATCGTACCGCGACGGCAGCTTCAAGGCGTATATCAGCGAAGAAATCGTAACCAACGATTTCAAAGGGGTAGGCCCGTTCATCCTGGCAAGCGTGGAAGTGGAGCGCCACCGGTCCGCCTGAACCGTAAGCGGGGGACGGGCGCTGCTGGGTGCGCGCCTACTCCCACACCGGATCGTAGACGGGCCGGTCCCATAATTCGATCTGCACGCTGCTTTCCTCGGCGGCGCGGACTTCGGTAGCGGTGGCGTCCACCCATTCCGGCATCCGGCCTATCAGCAAGCCCGCCTCGACCAGCGCATCTTGCAGCAAAATCCCAACCGCCTGCCCGTCGGGACGGCTGCCGCTAAACGCGACGCGGATCGACACGCCGCGTTTGCCATCGGCGCGGGGGATTTTGGCGTCCTTTGCCAGCCAGGTCAACAGTTTGGCCCAGCGCGTCACGGCGCTGTCGGAATCCTGATCCTTCTCCGGGACCAGCGGCGGGTGCGGTTCCTTGACGATCAACCGGTACTGTGAGCGGCGGCGGCCCTCCTCGCGCAGAATCGCATCGCGCAGGCTTTCGAGTTCTTCGTCGCTCACCGTTTCAAGCAGGCGTTCCAGGGGTTCACGCGGCATGGGCTGCGTCTCCTAATCTATTTTGCTCTCTATCCTTCACCAACGCTTCATTATGCCAGCGTAACACAATCGCTCCCAACGCGCAACGGGAGAAAAAATATCACCACAGAGGCACAGAGGCACAGAGGACACAGAGCTTTTTTGTTTTTATCTGCGTGTATCTGTGTTCATCCGCGTCCCATTCATGTTGTGTTTCCAACAAAAAACCCGGCCTGAGAAATTCCCAGACCGGGCTATTTTATTGCTTATTCAACAGCGGATCAGTCAACCACCGACAGCATACCGGTGTCAACCGTCATTGCGCCCACGAGGTCCTGGAACAGGAAGTCGGCCATCCAGCCGTCCACGCCGTTCTCGCTAAAGTCCACTTCCGAGAACGGGAGCGCTACCTTGAGCCAGGTCCCGTCTTCGTTGACGCCGGTCACGACGACCATCGCGCCCTTCGGCAGTTGGGCAACCGCCGGGTTGGTGAACGAGCTGGGGCCAGCGCGAACGATGGCTTCATCGGTCTGGTTTTCGGCCACGAAGAACACGTTGCCAAAGTTCACTTTCAAGCCGTAGACCATACCGAACTTCGGGTGATAGACTTCGATCCAGTATTCATCGACTTCACCCATGTAGGTCATGACAACGCCGTTGTCCAGGGTCGCCAGGATATCGGCGGTCACTTCCGGGGCCGCGTAGATACCGGCCTTCGCCTGCCCGGTGCTGGCGGTTTCGATCATCTCGGCAGGCAGTGCCGACAGGTTGCCACTCAACACGTAGCCGGTCGAGCCGTCCGCCGCCATGACCTCGGAGAACGTGTCGTCGGCCATCGCCAGCACCGTCACCACGCCACCATCAGCGACCGTACCCGCCAGGGCTGCGTTGATGCTGGCTTCGGCAAAGACACCCAGCGAGTCCATGTTGCCCGCATTGACCAATGCCTTATACGCGCCTTCGGGCATCGCGCCCCAGGATGAGGCGATAGACCACACGCGCGCGCCGTCTTCCATCTCGACATACGCCCATTCGCCGTCCACGCCCAACAACGTGGCGACGGTGCCATCCGGCACGCCGCCGATAAATTCGCCGCTGAGGTCAGGAACAGCAAACAGCGACGTCGCGCCCGCGCTGGCGGTCGCTACCATCATCTTCGGAGCCAGCGCCGGGATGTTGAGGACCAGCAAATCGCTCGCCATCACGAAACCGGCACCTTCCGCCGCATCGACTTCGATCCAGTCGCCGGAAACGTTGGTCGCCAACACGGACACCTCGGCATAGGCCGGGATTTCGGCGACCATTTCGGCCTCGGCGCTGGCGTCAGCATACAAACCGGCAGCTCCCAGGGTCACGGCCTTGATCTGGACGCTTTCCTGGGCGCTCGTCAGGCCGGTCACGGCAAACGCGAGCACGGCCAACAACGTCAACAAGACTAACAAACGAATCTTCATGGTATAGTTTTCTCCAGTTATGTGCAGGAATCCAGACGGTGCTTTTCAAAACTCACAGAGATAAGAATAGCAGTTTTTGTGCGGAACAACAACCTCCTATTAACTACTTTCAATCAAAAGTTTCCTACGATTGCTTAAGTTCCTGATCATTCGCTTTGAGCGACGGGTTATTGGCCGGTGATCGCGTGGGAGAAATCAGGCACCACAAAACCAATCACTAAAAACTCATAACTAAAAACTAATCACTGTTTATGATTGTACCGTGCCGTAGCGTTTTTCGACAATCTGCTGCCCGGCGGCCCCTTGCATCCAGGCGAACCACGCCCGGTACGCGCTGGCGCTGGCGGGCGGCTGCGGACCGACAACCAATACCGGCGTGATCAGCGGATAGGTCCCGGCGGTGACGGTTGCCGGTGTCGGCAGGTGGGGCACATCGCCGGGCTGTGTCATCAGGGGAATGGCGCGCACGCCTGGATCACCGGCGGATTGGGCCATACTGACGTAGCCGACCGCGCCCGGCACCCCCGCGACCGCCGCCACCATGCTCTGCCCCGAAAGCACCAGCCGCGCCGCCAGCGTGATCTGCCCGTCGCCCAATACCAGCGACCGGAACGCCAAATGTGTATCGGCCCCGTCCTCGCGGCTGATCACCGTTACCGGCAGGTCCGGCCCACCGACCTCGCGCCAGTTGGTGATCCGGCCCTCGAAGATCAGGCGCACATCGGCCAGCGCCAGCGCCGGGACCACGTTGGCCGCGTCGGTGATAATAGCGATGCCATCCTGCCCGATCCAGGCCGCCCACAACCGCGCATCGGGCGGCAGGTAGGTCGTCAGCGCGAACGGCACTTCGCCCGCCACCAACCAACCGTACACGGTATCCCAGTTAGCCTGGACGGTATTCACCGCCAGCAGCATGTCCGGTGTCACGCCTGGCATGGCGTAACCGCGCGCGAATTCATCCAGCAGCGAGAACGTGGCCGTTGTCGCCGCCATGCGCAGGTCCACCCACTGCGGCGTGGCCGTTGGGGTAACAGTCGGTCCGCGACAGCTTGCCAATGCCAGACCGATCAGCACCAACGTACGTTTGGCCCGTTTCATCCTCCACCCTCTCGGATCAGGCTCAGATCAGAGGGCGGCCAGCAGACTCACGATGCCAAACGCCGCGCAATACGCCACAAACACATACAGCCGCCGCCGTTGCAGCAGCTTGAGCAAACCCCAAATACACACGTAGCCGGTAATGGCCGCCGCCACGAATCCCACGATCAGCGGCAGCACCATATCTGATCCAATGGTGACATCGCCGGTCAGCGTGTCGAGCACCTGTTTGGCCCCTGCCAGCATGATGATCGGAATGGAGAGCAGGAAGCTGTAGCGCGCCGCGACCGCGCGCGGCAGTCCCCGCCACATGCCGGTTGCAATGGTGCTGCCCGAACGCGACAGGCCGGGAAAAATCGCCAATGCCTGGGCCGCGCCAATCAGCAGCGCATCGCGGGTATTCAGGTCCTCAATCGTGCGGTCAGCGGCGTGTACACGCTCACTTAAAAACAGCAGCAGGGCCGTTAACAGCAGGAACGCCGCAACCAGCGGCGGCTTGGAAAAGGCCTCTTCAAAGATAGAGCTAAACAGCAGGCCCGCCAGCGCCGCCGGGAGCGTTCCCAGGCCGATGAGCGTCAGTAGACGGATATCCGGGTCTTGGTTTGGATTTGGAAGCGTATCAATGCGCAGCGCGTATAATCCGGCACCCATGAGATTCAGCCAGTCGCGCCGAAAATAAATTAGCACCGCCACCAACGTGCCCAGATGTACCATCACATCAAACACCAGCAATGGTTTATCCCAATTCAACCACCAGGGCACCAGCACGAGATGGCCGGAGCTAGAAACAGGCAAAAATTCTGTGGCACCTTGCAAAATGCCCAATACGAGCGCTTTGAGCAGGTCCAAGCAGCGATTCCTTTCACAATGCGGGTAAAGTTGATCAGCCGTCAGCTTTCAGCATTCCGCCATCAGCAAACAGCCAATCGCCGCCAGACAGACTCCGTCCCCGGAACGCAGCGATCCCGCTGCGCTCACACCGGCAGGCCGACTCCTTCCAAAGACGCTGCCGGGGTATACGCGGCTAGAAATGCGGTCGCATAGTCGGTGAAGGTGCCGTCGATGATGGCGGCGCGAATCTCGCGCATCAGCGCGAGCAGAAAATGCAGGTTGTGAAGGCTGAGCAGTTGGTGTGCCAGGATTTCGGACGA
>JAFGTJ010000156.1 GCA_016934195.1 Anaerolineae bacterium
CATGCTTTAGGATTCGATCCGGTTAGCCCCTCCCTAAATCCCTCCCCGCAAGCGGAGAGGGACTTAACGGCGCGACGTGCTCCCCCTCTCCATAGTTAGGCCGAGCGCCAGCGAGGGTAAACGGCTCGGATGGAGGTGTGCGCTCCGCGCACGCGGGGATATGAGGGGGTGAGGCCGTTTCGTGAATTTGAAGTGATTGCCCTTCCTTGACCCGCATTTCATCAAGCCAAAACCCCCAAACCGGCCTATAATCAACGCGGTTTTGTCCGGCTGTTTTAGAAGGGATACTATCCGCATGTCATTTCGTGAACCGGTCAGTGTTCGCAAAGTCACGACTCGCGCCGATTTCAAGATTTTTCTGAGATTTCCCTGGTACCTCTACAAAGACGATCCAAACTGGGTGCCGCCGCTGGTATCCTCGCAGCGCGCCAAAATCGACCCGCGCAAAAATCCCACCTGGCGGCACCTGGAAGGCGCTTATTTCATCGCGTGGCGCGGCGACCAGCCGGTCGGCACCATTGCGGCCTTTATCAACCACCGCCACAACGCCTTTCACGAGGAACGGATCGGTTTTTTCGGGCTGTTCGAGGTCTACAACGACCAGGAAGCGGCCAACGCCCTGCTTGCCACCGCTGCCAACACGGTGCGCGCGCGCGGAGCCTCGGCTTTGCGCGGCCCGGCCACCTTTTCGACCAACGACGAAGTAGGGATGCTGGTGGAGGGGTTCGACAGCGCCCCGGTGATGGTCATGGCCTACAACCCGCCTTATTATGCGCGCCTGTTGGACCGCGCGCCCGGTTTCGACCCGATCATGAGCCTGTACAGCTACCGGCTGACGCTCGAAGAATGGGAAGCCTCGTCCAAGCTGCGCCAACTGCTGCGCGTCACCCGGCGCAACAATGAGCGGCACGGGATCACCGTGCGGACCTTCAGCCGCCGCCATCTGCGCCGCGATCTCAATATCCTCAAAGACATTTACAACCACAGTTGGGACAACAACTGGGGGTTTGTCCCGCTTTCTGAGGCCGAACTGGGCGAGATGGTAAGCGCGATCCGGGGCTGCCTGCGCCCCGAACTGGCCCTGATCGCCGAGGTCAACGGCGAAACCGCCGGGTTCCTGCTGGCCTTCCCGGACCTGAATCAAGCCTTGCAGCGCGCCAACCCGCACCCCGGCAAACCCGACGTCGTGAGCCGGATGCAAATGTTGTGGCACTGGCGGCTGCGCTCCAAAATTGACCGCGTGCGGATTCCGTTGATGGGGATTCGGAGCGATTTTCGCGGGATCGGGGTCGAGGCGGCGCTGTTCGTGCAAATGTACCAGGACGCGATCCGGCTCAGCCAGCGCACCGGCTGGCGTTATGCCGATGCGGGGTGGGTGTTAGAAGCCAACGCGCCCATGCAGCGCCTGGTCGAAGCCTACAGCGGTCCGCCTTACAAGCGCTATTTGCTGTACGAACGGCGGCTGGAACCGGCGGCGGTCGATCTGTGGCCCGACCCGTCATCGCCGTCGGTGCGCCGTCGTCACCCGCTGTCCATGCGCCGGATTCCCCAGACATCGCGGGCGACCATCACGCGGACGCTGCGCGCGGCAGCGCGGCGGGTGAGCGTGCTGCGCGATTCGTCGTGATTCCGGCGCGTCGTTACGGCAGTTACGGCACGCGGACGGTTCGGTCTGCCCGGTCTGCCCAGGACGTACTGGCGGGCAGTTGGGCGAGCGCGCTGTCGGCGGCAGTATCGGCGGGTGTGCCTTCCAATACCGCGACCACGCTGTCCTGAAGGGCCTGGGCTGCGCTGCTGCTGCGTTGGGATGTGGGCAGCACGACCGCGTGCGTGATCAGGTCCCCGGCGAATTCGGCATAGGCCGCGTCATCCCACAGCAGCAGCGCGCGGCTTTGCGACGGCAAAATATTCATCGCCTCGGTGAACAGGCTGTGCTGGCTGACGCGCATCATCCACGACAGGAACGCGATGGCCTGCCGCTGGCGGTCGGGGTCCTGCGTGGTCAGCGCCCACACCCACCCGTCCAGCAGCGTGATCGGTCCGCCGTCCAGCGTCGGCGTGGGTGACAGTCCCACGTTCGGTACGGCGTCTTCGTGCGCGAGGTAGGTCAGGGTGTCCACGCCGATCACGCTGGCCTCCCCGGTTTCAAAATCCGTCCAATACCCGGCGTATCCGGTTTGTTCCAGCAGCGCCGGGGTGAACAGGCCGCCGTCCAATCCCTGCTCGTAATAACGCAGCACCGCCAGCAGCGGATCGTGGTTCAGGATCGGGTTGCCCAGGTCATCGGCCAACCGGCCCCCGGCGGCGAGATACTGCGCCAGCGCCGTTTCGTTAACCAGCGTCCCGGTCGTGGTCCCGGCAGGAAACAGGTAAACCGGTCCAGCCGCCAGCACATCGTCGAATCCGAGCAGCGGTTGGTCAAACAGGGCGGTGCGGTAAACCGTGTGGGAAATGTTCAGCGCGTAGGGCACGCCGTACAGCACGCCGTTGACCTCGCCCAACCCGCGCGCGCCGGGAAGCAAATTGCTGCCTACCAGATCGCCGGGAACCAGGTTGGACAGCGGGACGATCAGGCCCTCGGTTGCCAGCGTCACCATATCGGCGTAGCGAATCAGCGCGAGATCGGGCAGTGCGCTGGGCGCAACCGGGGCGGCGGCCCGCAGCATTGGCAGAATGCCGCCCAGCCCGTTCGACCGTTTGCGCCGCACGTCCAGATCATAGGACGTATACGTCAGCCGGAAACCCTCGAACTGGTTGAGCAGTGTTGCCGCTGCCGTGCCGTCAGGAGCCGGGTAGAGTTCGTCCGGCCACCAGACGCGCACCTTCAAGCGGTCGGGCGTGCTCTCCGGGGTAGGCGTGGACGTACTCTGCGCCGCGACCGGGGCGGCGGATTTCTCTGATCCGGCGGGATCGTGTGCAGAGGCCAGGGCATCCTGGGCGGTATAAGGCGTGTCATCTGGCGGCGGCGCGCTGGATACCGCCGGGGTTCCGGCGCACGCCGCCAGACATGCCGCCAGCACCAGGAGCAGCGCGGTAGATAATCCGGTTCGGCATGACATAACGTCCCTCCTGCACGGCAAATCGGGATACCGAAGAAACCTCCCCCCCCCGACCCCGACGCAACCGCAGGTTGCGCCTCCACTCAAAATAGAGAGGGGGAGACACGGTTCGGTGATATGATTCCCCCTCTCTAACTCGGTTGGAGAAGGGGTGCGGGGGTGCGGTTTTTTACCCCAAATCCTGCATGACGCGATTCACCATCTGGTCGAGCGTGTCCAGGTTGGCAACCGTCAGGTCGATGTCGGGGATCACGAACCCGAATTCGTCCGTCACAAAGACGCCAAACATCGCCAGATCGAACGAGCCGATCAGCCCGCCCGTGATCAGCGGCTCGTCGTCTTGCAGGTCGTAGGTCGGCATACGGATCAGGTCGTTCAGTAGATAGGTGCGAATTTTGGCTTTAACGTCGGCTTGGTCC
>JAFGTJ010000015.1 GCA_016934195.1 Anaerolineae bacterium
CGGCAACCTCAGTATACCGGGTAAATCCGGCCTCGTTGTAGACTCCGGCCAGCGTTTCATACGGTTCGACCTGGAACGGCAGTTTTTGTTCCATGTTAAGTTATAATTCCTCGCTGAATAACGGTTAACCTACCCTCATATTATGCGTGATCTGCGCTCACGTTGCCAGCAGCATCACCGCCGCCCACAGCAGCGATACCATCACCACCCACTCGAACAGTTTAGGCGGGATGCGGTCGATCAACCGCCGCCCGATCCACACGCCCACCGGGATCAGCGGGATCACCCACAGGATGCCCACCAGCCGGTCCGGGTCGATCACGTCCGCCGCCAGGAACGCGGGCAGTTTCATCATGTTCACCGAGGCGAAAAAGACCGCGTTGGTCCCGACATACACCGTCGGCGAAAGGCGTTGCAGCAGCAAATAAGACTGCATCGGCGGGCCGCCCGCGTTCGCCAGCGCGGACGAAAAGCCCGCCGCCGATCCCGCTAACGCGCCGTGCCACGCGCGCGGCGTGTATTCCACGTTTTGCAGGGAGTCGCTGGCAAGCTTGTAGACGATGATGATCAGCGTGAAGATGCCCAGAATCCGGCGCAGCGCGGTATCCGGCAAATTGGTGAGCAGCAGCATCCCCGCGATCACCCCGATCACGGCAGTTGGCAGCAGCCGCCGGACATGGCTCATATCCCAGGTGCCCCGGTAAGCGTGCAGCGCGAACCAGTCGCCCACCATCAGCAGCGGCAGGATCACGCCTACCGCATCCTGTACCGGCATAATCAGGCTCATCAGCGGCGTCAGCAGTGTTCCCAGCGCCCCGAATCCTCCTTTTGCCAACCCAACGATCAGCGCGGCGGTGATGATAATGACGGCAAAGCTCATAGGTGTGTTTGTCCCGGTGTAAGCAGCGACTCAGCAGGGGGCAAGTATAGCACCGGGCCGGACAGGGGCGAATTTTTGGCGGGTGGCGCGGCTTGACGCGGATCGCATCGTGGGCCACAATAGAAATTGAACCCAATCGAGGATAAGCGCGATGGTTGATGCGATCTATGAAGTAAACGTGGATGCCGAGGGAAAATTAACGCTTCCTGCCGAACTGCGTGAATCGCTGGGTTTGCAGGCGGACGATACGCTGAAAATTGTGCAAACCGGCGAGCATGTATTATTAATTCCCAAACGACTGCTTGTGCCAGAATTCGCCGGGTATATGAGCCAATTATTGGCCGACAAGGGCCTGACAGTAGACAATTTGCTGGCAAGCGGCGAAGATATCCGCGACGAACTCTTTCAGGAACGGTATGGCGACCTTGCCGGTTGATCCGACTGCGCCGCGCGTATTTCTGGATGCCAGCGTGATCATCGCGGGCGTGGGATCGCGTGTCGGGGCCAGCCACGCCGTTCTTGCCCTGGCTGAACTTGGATTACTGCGCCCGGTGGTATGCCCGTATGTATTGGATGAAGCGGCGCGCAACATTCAGCGTAAAACCCCCGAAGCCGGGCCGCGTTACCGCGAGGTTCAGGCCAACATCGCCTGGGAATTACATCCCGATCCGACACCGATCCGACACGGGAGCAGGTTCAGGCATGGCTAGGCGTTATTATTGCCAAAGACGCGCCGGTGTTGGCGGCGGCAGTGTTGGCTCGTCCGCATCGACTGGTTACATTAGATGCCAGAGATTTTATCGAGCCGCCGCAGGTGACCGCGCAGTCTGGTTTGCGCATTTGCACTCCCGGCCAGTTTTTGAGGGAAATTCGGGATATTATGGCGCGCGGTTTTGCGGAGCAGTAAGTTTCACACCTCGCGCGCGGCGCGGACCGTCAGCCGCCACACCAGCCGGATCAGGCCCTCACGGACGGCCAGCGTCCCGCCAATGGTTAAGCTTGCCAGCGGCAGCGATAACGCGCTCAGGTAGCTGACCACCGGGCCGAGCAGCGCCAGCGCGATCAGGTTCGTGTCACGCACGAAAACGTCCTCACGGGGGAGCACCGCCAGCACGATGATCGCCATCCCGATATCGACCAACCAGACGCAAAACGCCGCCACCACCGCCCACGACATCGCCACGCGCACGCTGCTGCTCTGCGCGCTGATCGCCAGGGACGCCATCGCCATCAGCACGAACTGCTGCGCCCGATCCGCGATATACACCGCCGCGCTGACCAGCGGCAGCACCAGCACGATCCCGCACAGCAGGGTACTCGGCAGCCAATCGACCTGCGATTCGGCGGTATTGGGGATCAGCACCAGACTCACCAACCCGATCCCAATCGCTACCAGCATCAGGATTCCGCCCATCACGCGGATCAGGTCGCGCAGCCACCACAACGCGCCCCCGGCTTTACCCAGGATCAGCCGTTCCACGTCCAGCGGGACGGTGCGCAGCGTCTCCCAGGTACGGCGCTCGCGTTCCTGCACCACGACCGCGCCCAGGGTGGACGCCACCAGCACGATCCACAACACCAGGAAGGGCAGCAGTATCACCAAAAAGCTGTTGAAATAAAACGTGATCAGCACGGTGAGATAACAGCCCAACCCGCCCACCGCCAGCATCAGGCCGGTGGCGTGCGACAGCCGCGCGACCACCGCGTACCAGACCGGCGGGTGCGCCGTCTCGCGGGCGAACACCGGGTCATCAATCAGGGTCCAAAAGCTGGTCAGAGCGCGCAGTAGTTTCCAGGAACTCATTATGATCATGGGTGCTATCCGGTCAATTAGCCCCTCCCTAAATCCCTCCCCGCAAGCGGAGAGGGACTTAACACCGCGTTACTTTTCCCCCTCTCCACTTGTGGGGAGGGGGCAAGGGGGAGGGACTGGACGCTAAAAGCTCTGCCCCGTTATACACGCTCAGGGCCGGGATTGGCTCAGTTGGGGTATAATCTTCCCTTTGGAATTTTGCGCTATAATCGCCACAGGGAGACTTGAGTATGACGTTAGCCGCAACATGTGAACAAACGATCCAGTCCCACCGGCTGATGACGGTCGAGTCGACGTGGGCCGATGAGATCGTGTTCCCCTATTACAACGGATTGTCGATCCCCAATCTGGCCCATACCGTCACGCGGCTGTTGGAAGACGACACGCACTCCGGCGGGTACTGGGGCAGCAGTCCGCTCGATCCCCGGCTGTGGGAATCGCATCGCGGCGCGGTGCGGCGGGTGATCCTGTTCATCAGCGACGGGTTGGGCTGGCAGACGCTCCAATCCCTGATGGCTGAGGACGAGACGATTGCCCAGGTGATGGCCGATTTGCAGGGCGAGTCCGGCGCTCTGGTGCCGATTACGTCGATTGCGCCGAGCACCACCGCCGCCGCCCTGCCGGGAATCTGGGCGGGCGCGCCGCCTGCCGCGACCGGCATGGTCGGGACCACGCTGTTTTTGCGCGAATTCGGTACGCTTTCCAGTATGCTCCATTACTGGCCGGAAAAAGGGCGGCACCGTCCAGAGGTCCTGGAGGACTGGGGGCTGGATTTCGAGACGTTTATGCCGCTGCCGGTCCTGGGCGAAGCGCTTCAGGCGAGCGGCATCCCGACTTACCTGCTGCTGCAAAAAGACCTGTTCGGGACCGGCCTGTCGCGCATCATGCACCGGGGCGTGGATCGGGTGGTCCGCCACTACGGGTATACCGATCTGTGGGTCAGCCTGCGCGACCTGCTGGCCGAAACGCGCCGGTCACATTGTTTCGTCGCGGTGTACTGGGGCGGCGTGGACGCGATCTCGCACCTGCACGGCACCATCACCGACCATTCCATCGCCGAGATTCGCCGCCAACTGGTGGATTTGCGGGACGCGCTGCTGGATGGCACCGGCGACGGTCAAACGCTTTTCATGTTTGCCGCCGATCACGGGCATACGCCGATCCCGACCGCCGTTAACCTGAGCGATCACCCGCTGCTGAGTGACGCGCTGCGCTGTTGGCCCGGCGGCGAGAGCCGGTTCGCTTACCTGTATTTGCGCAGCGACTACCGCGACGCCGTGATCGATTACGTGCGCCAATACCTGGGCGATAAAATAGCCGTGCTGCCGTCCGCCGAGGCGTTGCAGGCGGGCTTATTCGGTCCCAACAGCGCAACCGATCCGCATCCCGGAGGGTATGCGCCGCATCCCGAAGCGGGCGCACGATTGGGTGACGTGATCCTGGTGGCGCGTAAAGGCGTGGCGATCCACACCCGCCCGGCGCACCGCTGGTCATCGGTGAGCCGTCACGGGAGTTTGACCGCCCGCGAAATGCTGGTGCCGCTGCTGCTGCGCCGGATGTGATATTGTTGGCGAATCTATCACCGCCACATGAGTGTAGGGGCGCTGCTTGCCGCGCCGGATGTGATATCGTTGGCGAATCTATCACCGCCACATGAGTGTAGGGGCGCTGCTTGCCGCGCCCCCCAAAAAACAAACAGGGCGCAGCAAGCAGCGCCCCTACACATAATCCGCCAATGGTATCGTATGTGACGCGCTGGATGTGACAAAGGACAAACGATGCAGAAGTTTCTGAAACAACTTTTGGGCGGCGAACCGGACGCCGGGACTCCGCCGCCGACCACCATGACGCCCGCCCAGCAGGAAATGAACGGGCTGTTGGATGCCGGGGCGACGGCGCTCGAACAGGGTTTTCACGATACCGCGCTCGACACGTACCAGCGCGGCCTGACGCTGGCCCGCACCTTGCAGGACAACGCGCATATCGAGCACTTCCTGAGCGGGATCGGCGCGGTGCATGTCGCCCGCGATCAGTACGACGCGGCCCGCCCGCTGTTCGATGAGGCGTTGGAGATCGCGCGCCGCCTGAACGACAAACGATCCCTGGCCCGCACTCTGAACAATCTCGGTTCGCTGCTCGCCAAACAGGGCGATTGGGCCAGCGCGCAGACCTATCACCAACAGGCGCTTGACGCCGCCCGCGAAAGTGGACAGGCCGAGTCGCTGGCGCTGGCGTTGGAAAATCTGGCAAAGGACTATTTGCGCCAGGACAACCCCAGTTACGCGCAGCACTTGCTCAAGGAAGCGGTGATCGTGTCGCAGGCGAGCGGATTGTTTCACCTGGCGGCGCGCGTCCTGGGACTGCTGGCCGAAGCGTCGGCGGGCATGGGCGAGCGCCAGACCGCCCAAAAGCTGTATACCCAGGCGATCCATGTGGCGCAGCGCTCCGGCCAGATCGAGCAGCAGTTGCAATCGCTGCAAGCGCTGGCCGCGCTGGAAATGGCGAACGGCAACTACGCCCAGGTAATCGAGCACCTGCAAGCCGCCGAGAATCTCGCGCTGCGATTGGGCAACCAGCCGCCGGAATTTTTCATGAACAGCGCGTTGGACCTCACCACCGCCTACCAGATGACGGGCAGCGGCACGCAGGCCGAGGAATACGCGACGCGCGCATTGGCCCAGGCCCGCAGCACCGGCAACGCCGCTCACGAAGCGATGGCGCTCACCCGGTTGGGGCTGGCGGCATATGCCATGAACGAACTCGACCGGGCGCAGAGCTTTCTGGACGAGGCGCGCGCCTGTTTCAACGATGGCACGCTGGACGATCCCGCCGAGCACATCCAGATATTACTCAAGTTGGGCAGTATCGCGCTGCGGCAGGAACGGCTGCCCGAAGCGGTCCAGGTGACGGAACAGGCGCTCCAACTGGCCCGCGCCGCCCGGACCGCCGCCGAGCAGTCGTCGCAGGCCGCCGCGCAGCAGGCCGAAGTGATGCAAGCCGAGGTGCTGCAACTGTTGGGCAATATCGCCGCCGCGCAAAACAACCGTTCAGCCGCGATGAACCACTGGCAGACCGCGCTGAATCTGCTCCCCACCGCCAGCCAGCCGCAGCGCGCCCAACTGCACTGCGATATCGCGCGCACGCGGCGGACCGACGGCGATTTCCGGGCGGCGCTGGCCGAATACGAAAAGGCTCAAATGCTGCTCAACCAGATCGATCACGCGCCCACGCGGGGCCTGGTGCTGTCCAACGCCGCCACGCTCTACACCGAAACGGGCGACATCGACACCGCCCAGGCGTTTTATGATGAATCCATTGAAATCGCACGGCAAACCGGCGATCAACACGCCGAGGGACTGCGGTTGGGCAACCTGGGCTGGTTCTACGCGCTGACCGGGCGCTTCCAGGCGGCGATTGACCGGCTGGAACAGGCTCTCAAGATCAGCCGCGCCCTGGACGATACGCTGATGATCGCGGTGCAAAGCAACAATCTCGCCAATACCTACCGCTACCTGAACGACACCGATCCGGCCCGCGCGCTGCACAAACAGGCCGTCGCCGCTGCGACCGCGCTCGATGCCGATCAATGGCTGGCGGTGTTCCAGTCCGATTACGCCGTGACGCTGGCCGCGCTGGATCGGGCGGACGAAGCCAAAGCGCTCTACGAATCCGCGCTGGCGAAAAGCGAGGCGGCGGGCGACCTGGAAACGCTGGTGCGTACTCAGGCGTGGCTGGCCGCGCTGCTGGCCGCATTGGGACAACCGGACGCCGCCGATCCGCTGGCCCGCGAGAGCGACTCGCGCGCCCACCGGATGCACTACCCGCGCGGGATCGCGCACGCGCAGGCCGCGCGCGGCGCTATCGCCCACGCGCAAGGGGACGAATCCGCTGCCCGCCGGTATTACGCCGAAGCGCACCGCCGCTTCACCATTCTGCACGACCCAACGGCGAAACGGTTCGCGGAGTACGCGGCGGAGTAAACCTCACCCCCTGGCCCCCTCTCCATGACGCTGCCGACCTCCGGTCGGCGCTATGGAGAGGGGAAAACGTCGCGGCGTCAAGTCCTCTCTCCGCCCGCGCCGCGCAGGTGTGCGCGGTGTGTGCGCGGGATTATAGGGGTGAGGTAAACAGCACACATCGCAGATGGCAGGCAGGCACAACGACATGAATGATTCTGGACGAATGACGATGGACGAATACGAACTGGGGCAGCCGCTCCCGAAAGTGCTGCAACTGTACCTCGAAATCTCGCAGTACCCGGTGCTCAGCCGCATTATCCGGCAGCGAATGCGGCGGGAACTGTTCTCGCGCGGCATCATCAGCGAAGAAGCCTTCGAGCGCGAGGTGATCCAGAAAGCCATCGAATCCCAGAAACGCGAGGGCCTCAACGATCCGCTGTACGAGGAACCGCCGCAGGATTGGGACAAGCGCGTGCGTTATATCCGCGCCCACCTGGGCGACTTTTACTTCGCCTACAACCTGCCGCACAGCCTGTTTGAGAACATCCTGACCGACGTGCTGCAAAAGCGCGTGCCAGACCGCGAAATCCGGCTGTCGTTCAACCCGGAGATCGCGCCCTGGGACCTGCTGTTCAGCGAGGCGGAACGGTATACCCGCATGTCGCCCGACGAACGCGCCAGCGTCCAGCACCACCTGCGCGAAATCATCGTCGTGCTGATCAAAGCCATGATCAGCGATCATTTGCGCTTTGTCGGGCTGGCAAAAGAGGTGTTCGATATCGACGATCTCAAGCTGGTCCGGGAGCGGCGGTTGGGACGCGGCAAGATCGGCGGCAAGGCGGCGGGGATGCTGCTGGCCTGGAAGCTCTTGCAGCAGGCCGGGACCAAAGCCGGGTTTGATCCGGCGGTGATCACGATTCCCGACTCGTGGTACGTGGCCTCGGACGTGTTTTACGACACGCACGAATTGAACCATTTCCACGAGATCATGAACCAGAAGTACAAATCGCGCGAGCAGATCATCGCGGAATATCCCGGCATTTACGAGCGCTACCAGCGCGCCCACCTGCCCGCTTACCTAGTGGACGATCTGCACGACCTGCTGGCCGAGATCGGGCAGCACCCGCTGATTTTCCGGTCGTCCAGCCTGCTCGAAGACAGTTTTACCACGTCCTTCGCGGGCAAGTACGACAGTTTTTTCCTGCCCAATCACGGCACGCTGGACGAAAATCTGGCCGCCGCGCAGCAGGCGATCCTGAATATCTACGCCAGCACGCTCAGCCCCGACGCCCTGATTTACCGGCAGCGCATGGGGTTAGTAGACTTCGATGAACGCATGGCGATCCTGATCCAGAAGGTGGAGGGGCAGCGCTCCGGGCGGTATTTTTACCCGCACATGGCCGGGGTGGGCTTCAGTAACAACCCGTTCCGCTGGAGTCCCAAAATCCGGCGGGAGGACGGCTTGCTGCGCATCGTGTGCGGCCTGGGGACGCGGGCAGTGGATCGCGGCGGCGACGATTACCCGCGCATGATCGCGCTCTCGCACCCGCATTTGCGCCCCGAAACCCGCGTCGAACAACTGCGCCAGTATTCGCAAACCCTGATCGACGTGATCGACGTGGAGGAAAACGTCCTCAAAACGCTGCCGATCACGAACGTGATCGGCGCGAATTTCCCGGCGCTGCGGCTGGTCGCGGAGCAGGATACCGGGCAGCATTTGCAGCCGTTCGTCGCGCGTCCGGCCAGCGTCACCCCGGCGGAATTGGTATTCACCTTCGACCAGTTGGCGAAACATAAGCCCTTCACCGGCATGATGCGCGATGTGTTGGACCTGCTGGAACGGCGTTACGAGCGCCCGGTCGATATCGAATACACCGTGCATGTGGCTAAAACATGGCCCAAACCGGAATTCCGCGTCTCGCTGCTGCAATGCCGCCCGCTGAGCGAACACGAGGTCGAGAAAAAACGCCGCGTGCCCAAGCACGTCCCGCATTACGACACGCTGTTCACCGCCAACCGCCTGATTCCGCAGGGCGTGATCGAGGGCGTGCGCTACGTGGTCTACGTGCGGCCCGACGCCTATCACGCCATCACCGATCACCACCAGCGAATCGAAGTCGGGCGCGTGGTCGGGCGGCTGAACGAGCGCCTCAAGGATGAGGACTTCGTGCTGATGGGGCCGGGCCGCTGGGGATCGTCCAATTTACAGTTAGGGGTCAAGGTCACGTATGCGGATATTTACAACAGCCGCGCCCTGATCGAGATCGCGTACAGCGACGGCGGCAGCACGCCGGAAATGGCCTACGGCACGCATTTTTTCCAGGATTTGGTCGAGTCCAAAATCTTCCCGCTGGCGCTGTTTCCCGACGATCCGGGAACGTTTTTCAACTGGGACTTTTTCGCCGCCGCGTCCAACGCCCTGCCGGACCTGCTGCCGCGTGACGTGGATCAGGCCGGGGTGGTGTGCGTGGTGGATTTGCCCGATTTTGCCGGGGGGCGGCGGCTGGATATCGTCATGGATTCCGAAAACGACGAGGCAATTGGGTATTTGCGGGGAGAATAGATCATGGCGCTTACCCTGGAACAGATTCGCAGCCGGGCTACCGCGAACAGCTTTCAGCGCGGCCAAAGTTATTATAACAGCGGGAGCATTGTTGATGCCGTGCGGCGCGGCAACGAACTCACCGGAAGCTGCGAGGGATCGCAGTACGAGCCGTACCGGATTCGGGTCACGCTGACGGACGATGGCGACGTGCTGGACGCCTCTTGCACCTGTCCCTATGACTGGGGCGGCGACTGTAAGCACATCGTCGCGCTGCTGCTGACCTTCCACCACGCGCCGGACACTTTCGCCGCCCGCCCGCCGGTCGATGCTGCGCTGGCCGCGCGCAGCAAAGACGATCTGATCGCTCTGATCCACCAGATGATCGCGCGCTATCCCGATCTGCAAGCCCTGGTAGATCGTCCGCAGCCCGCGCAGCAGCCCCGCCAAACGCCGATCAATACCGAGTCATTCCAGCGCGAACTGCGCCACGCCTTGCGCCGCGAACCGGAATGGGGAGATCGCACGCTGGTTCATACTGTTTCATCCATTGCCACGACCGGGCAGCAGTTCGCGGACGCGGGCGACTGGCGTAATGCCTACGCGGTCTATTTCACCATTCTGGATGAGTGCCTCGCCGGGGAGGATTATCCCGCCGACGACGAAGGCGAACTGGCATGGGCGCTTAACGGCGTGCTGGAACAACTGGTCGCCTGTTTGGAGCAGGACGACATCGCCAACGACGATACGCAGCGCCGCGCGATCCTGGACCGGCTGGTCACGGCGTATCTCTGGGAACTACGCATGGGCGGCTACGGGTTAGGGGAAGACATTCTGCCCGACGCGCTGCTGAACCACACGCGGCGCGACGATCTGCCCCCGATCCGCAAGCGCGTCCAGGCCCTTCAGCAGCAGTATGTGCGGCAGCGGCAGGCCGGGATGTATTTTGGACAGTGGATCGCCGAAGCGTTGGAGCGTTTCCTGATGCAGCTTGACGCCCTGGACGAAACCGATCCTGAGGTTACGCTGCAACGGCTGCGCGATCAAGGGATGCACCGGCTGGTCTTCGAGCGGTTGTTGGGTATGGGCCGGACGGACGAAGCGGTCGCGCTGCTAGCCGATGACCTGACCGAACCCCACGAGCGCGTGACGGCGTTCAATCTGCTGGCCGCCGCCGGACACACTGATACCGCGATCCGGCTGGCACGCGCGAGCCTGGACGCCGCCGGGTATGAATACCGGTTGGGCGCATGGCTGGACCAGCAGTACCAGGAGCGCGGGGACCGGGAAGCGTTGTTCGCGCTCCGGCGGCAGGCGATGGATCATGCCCCTTCGGAACAACATTACCGGGAACTCAAAGAGGCGGCGCAGGCGGTCGGCACCTGGGACCAGCTACGGCCAGATATTTTGAGTAAGCTGGAACGCGACCGGCGCTACGATGAACTCACGCGCATTTATTTACAGGATGAGGAATGGGCCGCCGCCTGGGATGCGGCGGAAAAAGCCGCGTCTGGCAACAGGTGGGGTGGCGCGCGTTTGCTGCTCGAAGTGGCGCTGAAAACATTAGACACCCACCCCGATAAGGCGATCCCGGTGCTGATCCGGCACGCGCGCGCATCCATCGACGCACGGCAGCGCAAACATTATGCTCAGGCGGCGGCTTATCTGCTGAGGGTACGCGAGGCGTACCGGAAACAGGGTCAGGACTCCACCTGGCAGACGTTGATCACCGGCATTCGGACTGAGTTCCGCAACCTGCCCGCCTTGCAGGACGAGTTACACAAAGCGGGGTTGACGTAATCTCGCCCGCCGCTTGCCCCCAAACGGTTTCCGCCTATGATCGAGTCATCGATGGTTGGATCAACGCGGGGTGTTGAAATGACGGACGATAAAACCGAAGGCACGACCGAAGGCAAGACCGACGAACGGTGCCAGTATGTGGCAGGTTGCCCGATCTACAAGTATTTCCGCCGGGTCATGGAGAAAATTTACCGCGAAACGTACTGCGAAGGCGAGTTTTTTACCGACTGCCAGCGTCGCAAGCTCCGTTTGGCAGGCGAGCTGGTGCCCGATAACCTGCTGCCACACGGCGGCAAACTGTGGGAAGACGACAAAAAGAAACCCGATCTGTGGGGCGAGTAGGGGCGGTCGGTTAGCTGTCTTTTCTCGTCAAGTTGAGTAG
>JAFGTJ010000157.1 GCA_016934195.1 Anaerolineae bacterium
GGCTTCCTGTCACTATGCTGTTGTTAAGGTGCGTCCCTTGTCTTCAGGATGCAAAACCGGCTCTCCGCCGGTCCCAGACACACTATCATTATGCAATTGGTTGCATGATTGATTGTGTTGTGTCCAGTACCTCCTTATTTCAAGGTGTGCAGATTGTATCAGACGTTTTTTGCTCTGACAAGGGCTAATTTAAGGAAATTTAGAATCCGGTTGGTTTTGGGATGGAGCAGGGCGGTATGGGCTGAATTACAGGCGGAAACGGGGCGCTAAACCAGGGCAAAAATACGGCGCAGGGCCGGGAATAGGCGCTGCGCCGTGTGGGTTACGTGCGAAGTGGGTGCCGGGCGGTTGGATTAGCCCAGGATGTCGCCCAACAGGGTTTCGTAGCTCGGTTTTTCGGGTATGCGGTCCAGCCAGTCGCTGTTGCGGCTGATATCGGCGTTGGTGCGCTGCTCGTCCACCCATGCCTGGAACGCCTCGCTTTGCTTGGTGCTCAGCGCGCTGGGCGTCAGTTCGCGGACCTCGCGGCCCATCACCTGGATGATGTGATAGCCGTATTCCGTCTCGATGGGACCCACAATCGCGCCGATCTCGGATTCCAGCACGGCATCCTGGAAGGCGGCCACGTACCCATCAGGACTGGCCCACCCCAGTTCGCCGCCGTCCGCGCCGCTGCCGGTATCGTCCGACATAGTGCGGGCGAGGTCGGCAAATGGTTCGCCGTCCTGCAAGGCGTCCATGACCTGCTCGGCGCGGGTCAGGGCGTCGGCGCGTTCATCATCAGTGGGCGGCGGGGGCGTTTCACCGGCTGCGGCTGCATCCGGCGCGAACGAGATCAGGATATGGCGCGCGTTGACCTGGAGTTCCTCGGTCGGCACGTCTTTAATGATCTCATCCTTCAAGGCGGTGCGCAGCGCATCGTAGTAGAACACGTCGCGGACCACACTGCGGCCTACGTCGGATATATCCTTCGCCGTGTCGTAAAAGTCCTCCGCGCCGCTGTCCACCGTCGCATAGATTTCGTCGGTGCTGAGCGTCGGTGTGGGTGTAGGCGTGGTGGTCGGCGTAGATGTTTCGGTCGGCGTCAGGGTTGGGCCGGACGTGGCGGTCGGTTCGTCTTCGGCGGGTGTGACCGACGGGATCAGGGTCGCCGTATTGGTGGGGCGGGGCGTATTGCTCGGCGTCGGCGATACCAGCGGAGTCACCGTGACGGTCGGCGTCAGGGTTGGCGTGGCAGGTTCGCCGTCGTCCGGCAGCGAGAGACCGTAACCGCCCGCAATATACTCGTCCACGCGCCGGTCCACGTCATCGGTGTTGACGGTGATGTTACGTTCTTTCGCCGCCTGCGCGAGCAGCAGTTCTTCTTCCATCTCGTCCAGTACGGTGCTGCCCATCATGATCGGGCTTTGCAACTGGCTGATCTGGGTCCCCGCGTATTGCTGGAGGGTGTTAACATCGCCCCCGACCAGATAGTACATTTCGCGGATTTGCTGCGCCGTCAGCCAGCGGGTGAAGCGCACGCGATCCTGAAAGTCGCTGGTGGTAATCTTGTCACCATTCACTTTGGTGATCGCCTGGCGCGGGACAAGAATTTGTTCGTTAAAGATCGCATACGCCAGCACGATCACGCTAGCGCCGATCAGCAAGGCGGTCACGATCAGCGCGCGCCGCTGCCAGAACCGGTCTTTTTCAGCGCGCGACTTATACTCTTTGCGCCGCTTAATATCATCTTCTGTGACCCGATGCGAGCGCGGCCCGCCGGTAGTGCCTTTTTTCGCCATAAATACAGTTCTCCTCCGAAGGTGTTAGCACCGCTGGCCCGGTGTTGGCCGGACCAACGGGTAGTAGGCATCGTCTAACCGCGCGACTGCTCATCCGTGAAGGGCAGCAGCGCCAGGTGCCGCGCGCGCTTGATCTCGCGGGCCAGCTTGCGCTGGTTCTTGGATGTCAAGCCGGTCTGACGCCGGGGGCGAATCTTGGCCCGTTCGGTCATGAAACGGCGCAAGGTATCGACGTCCTTGTAATTGGGCGTCGTCTGGTTCGCGTCGAAATAGTCTTCCCGGCGGCGGCGACCACCCCGGCGCGGGCGTCCCCGTCCACCCCGATCCCGGTCCCGATCCCGATCTCGGTCCCCTCCCCGACCACCACCGGATGAACGCCGGTCGTCGGAGCGGTTGCCATAACGCCGTGATGGGCGGTCTTCGTCGTTGTAGTCGTTGAAGTCGTTGTCGCTCACTTTAAAATTGCCTCCATCAGTTTTCTAAGCGCGTGACATTTAGTCTTGAACTGTCTGTCTGCCGCTTAGAATGGAAATTCAGTGTCAGTTGGCCGGTCGTTGGTGTCCTGCACCGGGCCGGAACGCTCCCCTAGCAGGATCATTTCATTGGCGACCAGTTCGGTACGGTAGTGGCGGGTGCCGTTTTCGTCTTCCCAACCGCGTGTTTGCAAGCGTCCCTCGATATAGACCTGCTGGCTTTTTGACAGGTGAGTCTTGCAGATTTCGGCCAGGTTGCCCCATGCCACGACGTTGAACCACTCGGTTTCTTCGCGGCGCTCGCCGTCGGATGAGGTCCAGGAGCGGCTGGTAGCGACGCTGAAACTGGCAACGGGTCGTCCGCTGGGCGTGTACCGGAGTTCGGGATCGCGGCCCAGATGACCGATGATCATGACCTTGTTAAGTCCACGTCCCATTGTCTTACGCCCCGTTCTCTCGCCACACTACTGTGTCGGTGCTTGCTCGCTATTCGTCAGTGCGCACGATCAGGTACCGGATCACGCGCTCGCCGAGCTTCAGATTGTATTCCAGGTCGTTCAGATTTTCGGTGGGGAAGTTCATCTGCAAGAAGGTGTAATAGCCTTCGCGGAACTCCTGGACAGGGTAGGCCAAACGACGACGGCCCCAGTAATCGACATGGGTGACTTCACCGCCAGCGGCTTCGACCCAACCGCGCACCTCGTCGATCACGACTTTGGTGTCGGCTTCCTGCACGTTGCTGGGAATAATAAAACCCAATTCATACGGACGTTTCATGGTGGGATATGTCTCCTTTCCCTGGGATTGCGCACCGGGCAGCGAGCGCTGCCGCAGTGGGCGGAAAGGCGTCGGGATTTGGCCCGACGCTCAAACGGTTGAGAATAGTACCGCAGGTCCGGTGGTTTGACAAGGGCCGGGTACGCTGGTGATCGTATCAGGTTGCGCTGCAATTCCTGCCGATCCACAATGAACGCTACCTTATTGCAGCGCGAACATGTTTATCAGGGGGATTTCGAATGGATGATCTGATTCAACAGTGTGTGGAGAAACTCGTCACGGCGCAAAAACTGGTGGTTTCGACCGGCGCGGGCGTGAGCCAGGAGTCGGGGATTCCGACCTTTCGTGACCAGGATACGGGATTGTGGGAGGAAGCCGATCCGCTGCTGTATGCGTCACCGATAGGGTGGGCGCTTCAGCCGCGCGAGGTCTGGAACTGGTACCATGCGCGGCGGCAGGAAATGCAGCAGGCGAAGCCCAATCCCGGCCACCATGCCCTGGTCGCGTTGGAGCAGTTGGTCCCGCAGGTTGTCGTGATCACGCAGAACATCGACCGGCTGCACCACCAGGCCGGGAGCCGCGATATTGTGGCGCTGCACGGCGACATGTACGCCTACAAATGCGATCAGAACTGCCAGGGTGATCCCACGCCGGTAAACCCGGATGCCGTCACCTGGACCGAAGAGACGGCCCCGCCGCGCTGTCCCTACTGTGAAACGGGCAAGGTTCGCCCGGATGTGGTCTGGTTTGGCGAGATGTTGCAGCGTGCCCACGTCGAACGCGCCTTGAACGAGGCGCGAACCTGTGACGTGATTCTGGTGGCCGGGACAGCGGGCAAAATCCCGTTATCGGTGGCGCTGCCTGCCCAGGCGCGTGAACGCGGCGCATTTGTGATCGAGGTCAATCCTAACGAGAGCGACGTTACACCCCACGCTCATGTGCGATTGGCCGGACCGTCGGGTATTGTGCTGCCGAAACTGGTCGCTGCCTTACGCGCCGCCCGCTAGCCTGCCCAAAAATCGAAGCTGAACATCGCCGCGAAAATACCCATCAGCAGGATATTGCCGAGCATCCAGGCGCGGTCAAAGGCGTCGTGCCGTCCCCACCGCGCCGGGAGCAAAAAGACCACCGGCGCGGCCATGACGTAGCGGTGCATCCCCTGCGCGCTGCCGCTGGTCAATGAAAAAACGATCACGGCCAGACTGTACAGCGCCAGCGCCGGGTAGCGCCGGATCATCCACGCACACGTCAGCAGCGCGAACGCTATCGCGGCGAATTCCACGCCGTAATAGGCGCGGGCGTGCAGGTTGTCCGACCGCATCAGGTCCCAGGCGGCTTGCCAGGCGTCCCGCGACTGGTCGATCAGCAGCAGGCCGCGCGAAAAGAAACGGTCTTCGATGATGTGGAAATTTTCGCCCAGGGTGAAATGCCAGATCAGGTAGGCGGCAACCGGGGCGGCGGCCAGCAGGACGTTTACCAGCTCTCGCCGGGAGCGCTCCCGGAACAGGCGCGAAAAACCGCCCGCTTGCAGCCAGTAAATGCCCATCGGCAGCACCAGCAGTCCCCCGGCGGCGCGAGTCCAGGTAGCGCAGGCGGCACAGATCGCCGCGCCGCCCCAGTGTTCGCGGCGGGCCAATGTCAGCGCGCTGAAGGCCAGCCCCAGGAACAAGCCTTCGGTGTACACTTCCGCCAGGAACATGCTCGCCGGGAAGATCAGCAGGTAAAACGCGGCGCGAATCCCGCCGGAGTCGCCCAGATCGTCGCGGGCGAGATCGTGCAGCGCCAGCATTGCCGCCAGCGTCCCCAGCATGGATATCACGACTCCCGCCAGGGTCGCGGTGGCGACTTCGTTCAATCCGAAAATGCCGAGCGGGATCATCGCGGCGCGCATCACGTAGGGATAGAACGGAAAAAAGGCGTAGTTCATGGATA
>JAFGTJ010000158.1 GCA_016934195.1 Anaerolineae bacterium
ACGAAGGGCGCGTTGGAAAACGCGGCCAGCATCGCGGCCATGATCCTGACCACCGAAGCGCTGATCACCGACATCCCCCAACCGGAAAAACCGATGCCCGGTGGCGGCGGCATGGGCGATATGATGTAGTTCCAGCAGTTTTAGCTGGTAGCAAGAGCCTCACCGCTGTGGTGGGGCTTTTTTATGTGCGGGCGGGCCGTTTTAGTGTAAACTGGCAGGCGGATATTTTCCTGGCATACGGGCTGGCAGGCACATTATGAGTGACATCGCGGTTGGCATGACCGTTGGCGGATACGAGATTGTGGAAGAGTTGGGCCAGGGCGGTATGGCAACCGTTTACCGGGCGCACCAGCTATCCATGCACCGCGACGTTGCCATTAAGGTTTTGCCTTCCCACTTGATGAACGAACCGGTATCGCTGGAGCGTTTCAGGCAAGAAGCCAGCATCGTTGCCCGGTTGGAACACCGCGCCATCGTGCCCGTTCACGATTATGGTGAGCACGAAGGTATCCCGTATATTGTCATGCGTTACATGGACGGTGGCTCGGTCAGTGATTTGTTGGAAAAGGGACCCATCCCGCCGGAGCGCACTTTGCAGATCATCCAGCAGATCGCCCCGGCGCTCGATTACGCGCATCGTGAGGGGGTGCTGCACCGTGATCTCAAGCCCAGTAATATTTTGCTGGATGCCAACGCGGACGCTTATCTCACCGATTTCGGCATCGCCCGCATTATTGGAACGAACTCCAAGCCCCTGACGACAACCGGCGTTGTGGGTACGCCGTCGTATATGTCCCCGGAACAGGCCCAGGGTCAAGCGCTGGATGGCCGGAGCGATGTTTACGCGCTTGGTGTGGTATTGTTCGAGATGCTGACGGGTATTCGACCCTTTGAAGGCGAGACGCCGTACAGTGTGGCAGTTAAGCATGTGACCGAGGCCGCACCATCGGCGAGCGATATCAATCCGGCCCTGTCGGTTGACGTGGAACATTTGCTGTACAAGGCGCTTGCCAAAAGCCGGACGATGCGCTTTCAGACCGCCGCAGAGTTGGCATTGGCCCTGGAATCCGCTTTGCATACGATACCTATCCCTGAAATGATGGTGGAAACCACGCCCTCATTAAATGGGGCGCTCCAGGCGGGCGCAGCGCGGCGCGATCTGGACTCCTGGCCGGAACCGGACGGTCATATTCAGGTGCTACCGCCCTATCGCCCGACGATGCCATCCCATCCGGTCCCATTGCATTCCTACCCGCCGCGCAAACGCAGTCAGACGCCGTTTTTTCGTTTACCATCCTGGCTTACCTGGACGATGGTAGGCGTGTTGACCGGCAGTTTGTTATTGGCGTTGATCCTGGGGGGACTCTATTACCTGATCAATGTGCCGGATAATGCGGTATTCGTGGAAGATTACAACGCGACGGCGGTGTTTAAGCTCACGGCGACCAAACAGGCCATCCAGGGCGATAACCATGATCCCCCAACGGCTACCCCGCCGCCTACAAATACGCCCAAGTTAATCAGTCCGGCCCCTTGAACGCGCTTTTGTATATAACCAGGGACTCCACGCGGGAGTCCCTGGATTGTTATACGTGAACCTCAGGCAGTTACCAGCCGCGTTTATTGGCGGCTGCCATCTTGATCGCGCCCAGGACGCGCTCCAATCCGGCGGAAATACTGCCGACCGGGAGATGGAAGCGCACGACGCGCCGGTTTTTGGCTTGAAGCGCTTCCAGATCGCCTTGTGCCTGTGCCCGCTTGAGCATCATAAAGTCGTGGGATTCGCCCGGAATCGGGACTTCTTCGTAGTTTTCGACCGTGATCTGGAAGAACACGCCGTTATTGGGACCGCCCTTGTGCAACTGTCCGGTGGAGTGCAGGAAACGCGGCCCATAACCCAGCGTTACCGCGCGCGTGGTGGCGTGACGCAGTTCCTCGCGGATCGCTTCCAGCAGTTGGGTGTGCCGTTCGGTGGGAGCCAGATATGCCATCAGCGCGATATAGTCTTCCGAGCGCGCCAGACTCATGTGCGCCAGCAGCAGGTTAATCAGGCCCCCGTAATCAAAGCCGCGCTGTTCACCGACCCGGCGCAGCGTGTCGGCGGTTTTGGCGTCTGCATAGAGCTTCAGCCCGCTTTCCTCCAGAACTAAGGTGTCTTCGGGCAGATCGCTGTGTTTTTCCACGTATTCCAACAGACGTTGGGTGTTGGCTTTGCTTTCCGCGACGTTGGGCTGATCGAAGGGATTGATTTGCAGCAGGTGCCCGGCTACAGCGGTTGCAAATTCCCAACGGAAAAACTCGCCGCCCAGGTCATACGGATCGTCCAGGTGCAGGGTCATGACCGGGAAACCGGCCCGTTTCAAATCGTTGACTTCGCCGTCCAGCATATTGTTGAGACGAAGGTATACGAACCATTGATCGTCGTCAAAGTTGCGTGGATCATCCGGGTTAACACCTGCTACCGGAACAATGCCCTTGTCTTCTTTGCCGGTGCTTTCCGCGATCAACTGCTCAGCCCACAATCCGAAGCTGTCAATTTGCGGGGACGCTACCAGACACACCTTATCGATGCCGCGTCCGGCCAGATAGCCCATGATGACACCCAACCACGCGGCGGGATTGCTGGCGGTCGGGACGTTGCGTTCGCACGCTGTCACCATACGGCGCGCGCTGGCGAGCAGCTTGTCGAGGTTCAACCCCATGATGGCGGCGGGCACTAATCCGAAGTAACTGAGGACGCTGTACCGGCCCCCAATATCTTCCGGGTTGATGAATGTGTATTGGAAGCCCTTGTCCAGCGCGAGTTTTTCCAGCCGCGAACCCGCATCGGTGATCGCGCAGAACTGTTCGCCTGCCCGGTCGCCGTGTCTGGCTGCTACCAGGCTGTAGAAATACTGGTAGAGCGACAGCGTTTCGAGCGTGGTGCCCGATTTGGTGGCGACAATAAAGAGGGTGTTATCAAGGTCAATCGTTTCCGCCGCGAGGTTGATCGCCTGCGGATCGGTCGTATCGAGCACAATCAGGTCTGGGAAACCCGGTATGACGCCGAACGTTTGCCGCATGACTTCGGCGGCCAGACTGCTGCCGCCCATGCCGAGCAGCAGCGCGTGCGAGTAGCCGCGTGTTTTTACCTCGTCTCGCAGCGTGTAGACCGGTTCACAAAACGCATCGTCCGCGTTGGCGATATCCAGCCAGCCGAGCCGCGCGCTGATGATTTGCTGGTGGTGCGATTCCTGTTTCCAGACCGAGGGGTCTTTTTCCCAGATGCGGTGGACGATCCTGTCACGGTCGATCTGCTCCAGGCGATCCCGGATACCGTAAGCATGGGCCGCCATGACGGTTTGTTGGCGGCTCATGACCCCGGTGAGGATGACCTGTCGTTTGCCTTCGACCGCTTCCAACAGGCGGCGGAAATCGTTGGCAAACGATTCTACGCCG
This sequence comes from Anaerolineae bacterium, assembly GCA_016934195.1. Taxonomy (GTDB): domain Bacteria; phylum Chloroflexota; class Anaerolineae; order Aggregatilineales; family Aggregatilineaceae; genus JAFGTJ01. The sequence continues at coordinate 3,439 of JAFGTJ010000158.1, forward strand.
TCGCCCTGAAGCTGCTGCACTACTTTGTCCATTCGTACTCCAACCTCGGTTAATTTTGCCATGATCGTGCGTGCTTCTTCTACGTTTTCTTCCAGTGTCGCGGCGGCAGTGCCGTGATCCGCAAAAGCGTCAATGGTGGCGGGCGGGAGCGTGTTAACGGTAAACGGGCCGATCAAGGAATCCACGTAGTAGGTATCAGGAAAGTTCGGGTTTTTGGAGCTGGTGCTGGCCCACAGCGGGCGTTGGACGCGCGCCCCGGCTTCGCGCAAGGGGGCGAATCGTTCTCCCTCGAAAATTTCTTTGAAGTGAATGTAGGCGATCTTGGCGCTGGCGATGGCGGCCTGCCCCATCAGGCGGCGGTTGACCTGGGCGTGTTCAAATCCGCCGCGCAGCCGCCCGGTGCGGATATTGCTTTCCAGAATGTTGTCCACCACCGTATCAATGCGGCTGATAAAGAAGCTGGCAACGGAGGCAATCTGCGTGATATCGCGGTCCGCTTCCAGGCGGCGTTCCAGTCCCCGGATGTAGCGCTGCGCCACGTCGAGGTAGTTTGATACCGAGAAAATCAGAGTCACGTTCACGTTGACCCCGGCAGCGGTGGCTTCCTCGATAGCGGGTAAACCCTGCGGCGTGGCCGGAATCTTGATCATGCAGTTCGGGCGGTTGACCAGCGCAAAAAGTCGCTTGGCTTCGCTGGCCGTTTGTTCGGTATCGTATGCCAGCAGGGGCGAGACTTCCAGGCTTACATAGCCGTCTTCACCGCCGGTACGTTCCCAGACCGGCAGCAGCGCATCGGCGGCGGCCTGGATATCGGCAACGGCCAGCGCTTCATAAATTTCTGCGACTTTAAGGTCCAGCAGTCCCGCGATAGCTTCGTCGTATTCTTCGGTATCGGCGATGGCTTTGGCAAAGATCGTGGGATTGGAAGTCATGCCGACGATCCCGGCCTCGACCAGCTTGTTGAGTTCGCCGGACGTGATCAGGCTGCGTTTGATAAAATCGATCCAGATGCTCTGGCCGTATGATTGCACGTCAAATAGACGGTTTGTTGTCATGTAAAGTATCTCCTGTTATTGCTGCTGCGCTTGTTCAATCGCTTTTACTTTGTTGTGCCGCCGGACGTGGCGTTCCTGGTCGGACTCAAAACGGGCGCGGAGGAAGGCGTCCACGATTTCCTGAGCTAGCGCGATTCCGATTACCCGGCTGCCCACGCATATCACGTTCATATTATCGTGTTCGACACCCTGGTGCGCGGAATAGGTGTCATGGCACAGCGCGGCATAAGCGCCCGGTACTTTGTTCGCCGCGATGCTGGCCCCGACGCCGCTGCCACATACGACGACGCCGCGTTCGACTGCGCCGTTTACCACTTTTTCCGCGACGGCTTGCGCGTAATCAGGGTAATCAACCGAATCGTGCGCGTTATCGGTTCCCAGGTCGATTACTTCGTGCCCCTGGGCGCGCAGGTAATCGGCGATCTGTGTTTTGAGCGGAAAGCCCGCGTGATCAGAAGCAATGGCAAGTTTCATGTGCAAATATCTCACTGTGATTGATAAACGTCACCAAACCGCCGTTGATTATAACGCGAAAAACAAAGGCCCTGTATGATACAGGGCCGGTTTTTTAGGGAAAGTCGGCGGTTGTTTATTCGGGAGCCAACGTCGCCGTCGGACCGGCGGGGGTGCTGGTCGGCAGCGGAGTCCAGGTTGGCGGCGGGGCCAATGTCGGCGCGCCGCCTGATGCCGCGTTATCGCCGCTGGTGGTATCCGTATTGGCGGCGGGCGCGACCGGCTGCACTGCCGAGGTGCTGTTCGCTGCGCAGCGGAACCCGATAGACGCCAGCGGGATTCCGGGCGGTTGGCTCAAGCGGTGAACCGAGCGCAAGAAAAACGGAATCGTGTCCCAGTTGCCGCCGCGATGCACTTTTTGATCGCCACCCACCGGACCGCTGGGATTCGGTGTGGGGTTATTTAGCTGTTGGTTGTAATAATCGGCCTGGTACCAGTCATATACCCATTCGGAGACGTTGCCCGCCATGTTGAATACGCTGTAGGGGCTGACTCCGTTGGCATAACTATCGACCGGCACGGTGAACGGATCGGGTGTAACGGACGACATGGCCCGCGCCGGATCAAACGAAAAGCCCCAGGGATACAGGTTGTTCTGAGAACCACGCGCGGCGCGTTCCCATTCGGCTTCGGTTGGCAGGCGGCGGTTGAGCGTCTGGCAGTATTGCTGCGCGCCTGCCCATGTCACAAATGTGACCGGGTGACTGCCATAGAAGTTGGGATTCCGCACCGAATACAGGCCGCCATCAAACAGGATATTGCTCAGCGCTTCGTCCTCGTTGGTGAACGCGCAGGGTTGGCCGTTGCAGCCGCTTTTATGGCTGTTGGGGCCGAGAAAGTTGAGGAAGGCGACGTACTGCGTCAGGGACACTTCGTATATCTCAATGTCGAAGCTGTCCACCGTTGTCTGGTGCGGCGGGATCGAGTCCGATACCCAGTTCAGGTAATCGTCACACGTTTTGCCATACAATGCGCATTCATCCCGTGCCTGGGCCGCTTCGTCCAGTGTCGTGCCCATCAGGTAAGTGCCGCCTGAAACCGGAACCAGATCGGTTTTGACCGCGTCCAGTTCGGGCGGAACAACGAGCGATCCCGGCAGACTGAGCGCTTGTGTTGGCGTTCCAACAGGCGGAGTTCCTACTACTGGCGTGCCCTGATCCGCAGGCGCTTGGGCGGGCTGTGTGGGCTGTGGAATGAGCGTATCCGCCGGTTGCGCGCTGGTGTCTGGCAGCGGGGACGGCGTGGGTGTGATCTGGGCCGCTGTATCAGCCGCATCTGGTGACGCGCTGCCGTCACCGGCGGGAGAAGTTGGCGGATTGACCAGGGTTTGCCGCGCGGCGTCCAGCGTTTGTTGGGCGATCATGGCCTGGAGCGCGATCTCGGTCTGATTTAACTCGGCCTGGACATAGGGCGTATTGGTTTCGTCTTCCAGCGCGGGGAACGATATCGCGCCAATCGCATAGCCCCCGACGCACAAAATCGCCGCGAATCCCAAACCGAAGATGGCTCCAATCATCATCCACTGCCATCCTGAATCGCGCGTGCGGCGGCGCAAGTAAGTGTCTTTTTTGTTATAGCTCATACCGGCTGAACTCCTTGCTTACAGTGTCTTGGCCTGTGGGCCGCAGATCAGATGTTAATAATACCGTTCCACTGGAGCTGGACCAAACGGTTTCCCTACGGTGACATGACGCGCTCATGGAATGCTCATTCTCCCAGGCGGCGTTCTCGCAAACGGCGGTAGGTGGCCTGCAAAGTCAGCGCGTCGGCGACGTGGAATGGGTCCGGCGCTTCGACGGCGATGGTGCCCTTCACATCGAAATCGATCAGCGCTTGCAGCAGGTCACGGTATTGCAGATCGGCTTCATTCAGGGGCAGGTGATGGCGTTCGCCCTGTTTATTATAGGCAATCCCCGACATATGCCCGTGCAGATTGTCCAATCCGGCGCGGCCCAGGTGATCGTCAACGGCCCGGAAGATGGCAGCGAATTCGTCATAGCTGTTGAATGCGCCGGTACGGGCGTGCAGGTGCGCAAAGTCGATGCACGGCATCACGCCCGGAATATCGCGGCTGAGTTGCAGCACTTCGTCCAGGGAACCAAACATGGCTCCTTTGCCCATCGTTTCGGGCCGCAGAATTACGTTCACGCCTTCGTCGTCCAGGATACCACGGAGTTCCAGCAACTTTTCTTTTGCCTGTTCGTACACCTGATCAGGTGGTTGTTTATGATACGATCCGGGATGAAAAACGATATCGCGCGCCCCGGCCAGGAACCCTTTGCGGGCTGCTGCCAGCAACCGCTCATCACTTTTTTGCATGAGGTCGGCGGTCTGGCTGTTGAGGTTGATATAATAGGGTGCGTGGATGCTCAGGCTGACTCCGTACTGTTCGGCGGCGGCTTTGATCTCGGTGCAGGTCTGGTCGGATACACGCACACTCTGTACCCAGGCGATTTCCAGGTGATCCATGCTCAGCACCCGGATGTGCTCAATGGCCGCCAGGGTGCCGGGTTTGGGCGTGGTGCGCGGGCTGCCGACCGTCCCAAAACGGACGGGATCGGGCGATTCAGGTATCATAACGGTGAAAATCCTTTCGGTACGGACTCTATTGTAGCGTTAATCAGGAAAGGCAAACAGCGTGCAGACGAAGCTTGGATTGGACGATCAGCGGCAGCGGGATTTGGCGTTGGCCCTAGGCGCGTTTATTGTGGCGGTAATCCTGTGGCAGATTCAGGGTGCGGCGCTTTTTGTGTATCCCTTCCGCCTGTTTGTGACGATGATTCATGAACTGGGGCACGGACTCTCAGCAGTGTTGACCGGCGGCTCCTTTGTCGAATTCCAGGTCAAGAAGAACGGCGCGGGATTGGCCCTTACCAGGGGTGGGACGCGCTTCGTGATCATCCAGGCCGGATACCTGGGCGCGGCGGTGTTTGGCGCGGCGCTGCTGTTCCTGACACACCGCGTTAAACAGCCGGGACGGGTCGCCATTGGCGTTGGCATCCTGATCGGTGGATTGACGGTGTTATATTCCGGCCTCAGCTTGTATAAACTCGGTGCGGTGGAAACCGTGTTGGCGGCGGCGATCCTGATCGCGGGTGGGTGGTTGCTGCTCACGCGGGAAACGGACGAAGGGCGCTACGCGGGCGCGGCGGTGCTGGTGGCAGGGAGCCTGTTGGCGCTGGTATTCGCCGGGTCCGGCAATCTGCTGACGATTATCGTCGGACTTGGCAGCGCGGCGGTGCTGGTTGTGATTGGGGTACGCGGCAGCCGGGATGTGATCGTCGTGACGCTGACGTTCCTGGCGTTTCTGACCGGTCTTCAGGCGATCACCGACGCCTGGATTCTGTTGAAGATTGTATCGCTGCCCGCGTCCCTGATGCCGAACAATGACGC
>JAFGTJ010000159.1 GCA_016934195.1 Anaerolineae bacterium
ATCGGCGGGCGCTGCGCCCAACGGCGCGTAGAAGTAGTTTTCCTGGGTCCCTTCCGCCGCCCACCCAATAATGTCGTTATTCAGGCGAATCTGCCACCACAGGAAACCGCCTTCGCAGAACGGCCCACCGATGATTTGCATCGTTTCGCCGGGCAGCACCTGCGTAACGACGTTGGCGGCCAGATTCGGCTCGGACCGGACATTGAGCGGGGTCGGATCGTCAGGGGTGACGATCACCACGTCACCGACCTTGACCTGCGGGTCCGGCGCGGCCAGACATTGGATGTTGGAAATGCCGCTCGGTCCCTTGTCCGAAATCAGCAGCAGTTCGTAGCGGCGGCGGTCCTGCTGGCTGCTGACGTCAATCGACCAGCGGCGCAGCGCGTTTGTCATGGCGGGTTCGTAGTTACGCCAGTAATCGTAACTGTCCGGCCCAACCATTCTGGCAAACTGGGTCAGCGGTACATTCCACAGCCCCAGATCAACCCGCGAGACGTTGCGGTGCGTCAGGAAAACGCGCGTAGTGGGGTTGTAGGCGTTGTACATACCGACGCGCCCGGTCGCCTGAACGGTCAGTTCCGGCGGGTACGGCGCGGTGGTATAGGTGACAACCATGCCCTCATCGATGGTATTGCCGTAGATGTCCGCCATACCGGGCAGGATCGTGATGGTGTACTCGGTCGCCGGTTCGGTATCAAACGACAGGCTGTAATTGTAGCCCCAGTCATAGAAATAGGTGTCATATTCGCGCCAGGGTTCCGGGTCAATGATCACCTTGCCTTCCAGCGAGTCCAGGTCCATCAGGGTATTGAAGTAGATGGTAAACCCGCCGTAGGGCCACGCATTCTGCTCGCCGTCATGGGGCGAGGTGTTCCTGATCTGGGGGTACGGCAGCGTGTAAAATCGACTGGTCGCGTCTTCGCGCAGAGTCGCGCCGGTCGAACTGAGCACCAGATCGGCCTCAATGTCGACCCGGTAACGCGATTCCAGTTGCAGTTGTTCATCCGGGGTGAAGGTCACGGAGCGAAAATCCTCGCTCCATTCAAACGTGCCTGGGACGGGGATCACCGGGAGATCGCCCTCAATCTTCACCAGTTCAAAGCCCGCGTCAATCGTGGCGGGATTCATCGCCTGGCTGAAGCGAACGGTCACTTTCTGGTCCAGCCGGGCGCGGTCGTAGTCGTCATTGGGCGTGATTTCGAGCACGTCCGGCCTCAGCGTGCTGAAGCGCCAGGAATAATCCTCGGCCAGCACACCGCCGGTCACGTCTTCCAGCCCTGCCGGAATGGTCAGGGTGTAATTGGTGCCGCCTTGCAGTTCGCCGGACGGGGTGAACAGGTAGATCGAGGTGTTCAGCCACTCACCCGACCCTTCGACCGGGGGATCGAAGGTCAGCGGGTGCGGCAGATTGCCCATATCCTCGACCGAAAGCAGCGGCACGACCGGGCGGTTAAAAATTACCGTAATGATGCTGTCGGTATCGACTGCCGAGGAGTCCGGCGCGGGCAGCACTTCGGACACTTCCAGGTAGCCGACGGTTTGCAGCGCCAGCGTGAAGGCTTCCTCCATCGCCGCGCCCGCCACCGACTGCGCACCGGTCCCAATGGTGAAGGTGTATTCGGCGGCGCGCGTGTATTCCCCGGACGGCGTGAACACTAACGACGCCTCGTCCGGCCAGGACAACGCGCCCGCCACCACCGGGTCCACGCTGAACGCGGTCCCTACCGAATCCGCGTCCATTGGCTGGTCAAAGAAAAATGTCACCGCGCCGTCGAGCGGGAGTTCCTCACCCGGCAGCGGCATGGTATCAAAGACATGGGGCGGCAGCACGTCATCGCCCTGGCCCCAGGCAACCGGCAGCGCCAGCGTTACGCCCAGTACCAGCAGCAACAGCGCGCTCAGACTGCCGATCCATCGAATCGTTCGTTTTCGCATTCGCATAAGGTTTTCTCTCCACTCCAAACACTTCTGGCGTATCGAAGGTCGTTTTTCGTTTTTTTGAGGGATGATTCCCACACCTGCCCATGTGATCATTATAGAACAATTGCCGCCAGCGGGGAAACGCCAGCCCACTCACCACAGAGACACAGAGGGCACTGAGGAAAAAACGGTGGTTGCTCCGATGTTAGCCCCTCCCCCGCTGCGTGCTCTGCGGTGAATTATGTCTATTCTCATTGTAAAGCCGTCACGGGGAACGGCGCGGCGGGCAGGCTACGCACACCCTACGCCCAACCGCTGGAATCACAGGGGAACAGGATCGCGTCAGGCGCGCATCAGGAAGGGGTAAGAATGGGGCACAAACGCGGCAGACGGCGGCAGGCCGTTAGCCGGTGGATTCTTTGTCGGCCAATACCATCTCGATTTTTTCGACCAGCTCGCGCAGCGTGATCGGCTTGACCATGAAGTGCGGCACGCCCAACGCCGCGACCGCCGTATCCCAATGATCGTTCGCCGACACAACCACAATCGGAATCCGGCGCAGCCGCACGTCTTCGCGGGCAAACTCGATCACCCGGATACCGGGCAGATCGGGCATGTTCATGTCCAGGATCACGAGGTCGTATTCTTCGCTGGTGAGGCGCAGGATACCGTCGGAGGTGTTGGCAGTGGTGACGACATCGTAGCCCTGGCGGGCCAGCATGGTATGATACAAAAATTGGAGATCGTCATCGTCCTCGATGACCAGGATGCGGATCATAAGAATTTAACTCCTGCTCGCTTGCGATACGCTGCATGGTGCAAGTGTAACGAATGATATGGTTTTGGCGAATCAGTAACCCAGTCCTACCACCGACCGGGATACATGCCAACTTATCGCCGCGAACTCGCGGACACTGTTTTTCACGATATCCATTCGCTCGGTCGGTTGGGTCGTCTGGGCCGGACTGGAATAGACCGTCACGCCTTCGCGCTTGAACACCCACTCGGCCCGCCAGATATGGTAATTGTCCGTGACCATCACGGCGGTTTTCCAGCCGTGCGCGTCCATGATGGCTTTGACGTTGGCGGCGTTGTCACCCGTGCTGTAGCTCTGATCGTCCAGGTAAATCGCGTCTGCCGGGACACCGTTCCGTATGGCCCGCCGCGCGCAGCGTTCGGCCTCCGAAATCTTCCACTTCTGCCCGCCGGAACAGATCAGGATCGGCGCGTAACCCTGGTGATACAACTCGATGGCGTGGCGCGTGCGCCGTTCGGTGAGAGCAGGCGATCCGCTCAGCAT
>JAFGTJ010000160.1 GCA_016934195.1 Anaerolineae bacterium
CCGTACTGGTTCGGGGCGATTGCGGCTGCCAACGCGATGAGCGACGTCTACGCGATGGGCGGGCAGGTGTTGATGGCGCTGAATCTGGTCGCCTTCCCGGATTCGCTCGATCTGGCGATCCTGCGCGAGATTTTGCGCGGCGGCGCGGAGACATTGCGGGCCGGGGGCGGCGTATTGGCGGGCGGGCATACCGTCACCGACGACGAACCGAAATACGGGCTGGCCGTGATCGGGCTGGTGCATCCCGACCGGATCATGCCGAAGGGCGGCGCGCGGCCCGGTGATGCGCTGGTACTGACCAAGCCGCTTGGTTCCGGCACGATCACGACCGCGCTCAAGAACCGCAAGGCCGATCCCGCGCACGTCGAGGCGGCGATGCGTATCATGGCGGCGCTGAACAAGGCCGGGGCCGAAGCGGGACAGGCGGTCGGCGCGCACGGCATGACCGACATCACCGGCTACGGGCTAATCGGCCACGCCTACGAGATGGCGCGCCTCAGCGGGACAGTGTTTCATTTCCAGGCGAGCGCGTTCCCCTGGATGCCGGGCGCGCGCGAGTACGGCACGGCGGATATTTTCCCCGGCGGGCAACGGCGCAACCGGGCCTATTATGGGAAGTGGGTCACGGTGCGGGACGGCGTAGAACAGGTTGATCCGGTGACGCTGAACCTGCTCTACGATCCGCAAACGTCCGGTGGGCTGTTGATCGCGGTGGACGCGGCGCGGGTGGACGATCTGTTGGGCGAACTCGCGGCGCGCGGTGTGACCGGCGCGCAGGTCGGATCGGTCCACGCGGCGGACGCGCCGGGGATCGTGGTGGCGGGGTAGGGCCTTATTTGTCCTCGGTAGGGGCGATGGGGACGTTGCATACGATCCGAAAACCATTGCCGACAATCTGCTCGCCAGGGTGGTCGTCGGGCCGTGACGCACAGGCGGCATGTGTGAGGCGCATACTGTACCACGATCCGCCTCGCATAATACGCTCGTTACCGTCCAACACTGTGCTGCCTGTATCACATGCCGTCAGGCACCATTCCCACACGTTGCCACTCATGTCCATCACACCGTAGGGGCTGGCCCCATCCGGGTATTGCGTAACTGGTGTAGGATGTCCCATATCCCCTAAATTGCACAGACGCTCATTGGGCAGTTCCTCGCCCCAGGGATAGGTGCGCCCATCATCGCCCTGCGCGGCACGCTGCCATTCCTGATCGGTCGGCAGCGTGACAATTTGTCCGATCTGGTAACTCAACCAATAGCAGAATGATATCGCTTCATACCAGCTCAGGTTGGTGCGCGGCAGGTCGTCTCCAGAGTACGCGATTTCTTTCGGATCGGGGCGTCTGGTATGCCACGTCTGCGCCGCCTCTGAATACATCCACCAGCGCGGATCGTGGTAGCCTTCGTCGGCCTCCACAAATACCTGGTACTGGGCATTAGTGATGGGATATTTGGCGATAGCAAAGGCCGGAATTTCAAACAAGGTGTCGCGTTTAAGATAATCCGTATTCGGACGATGAAAAGTATCAGGTGTCAGCGTAACATTGCCCGCCGGGATATTCACCCACTCGAACGGCGGCGGCAGGATCGCGGTCACGGGCGGGAACACGCGCCGCACGATCCCTTTCGGATCGTAGTATTGGTACGCCGGGTAAGTGTCCCAGAAGGCGCGCAGCGCGGCCCGCGCCTGTTCCGGCGCGAGGTGTTTTTCCTGTCGTAGTAGCATCTCGTAGGCGCGTTCGGCGTCCCGGCTTTTGAGGGCTATTTCCAGCGAGCGTTCGGCTTGCTCCATAACAAAGAAGGCCGGAATCTCATCTGAGGCACTAATCCGGTCGAGCATTTGCTTAGCAAGGTTCAGGTCGCCTAACTCTAATACTGAATAGAATTCTGTGCTCAGGTCCAATATGCTGCCGCTCAGAGGGGCGTGGTGGGGTAGTAGATCGAGCGGAGTAACGGGCGGTAATGAGGACATATCCTTCAGAGGCGGCGCGTTACATAGTTCCTTGAAGGCCGGATCGTAGTCTTGGGCGTGGAAATCAATGTAATGTAGGGGATGAAGCGGGAAAGGTCGTGTGGCGGGCTTCCACAGCGCCGGGATGATCGGTTTTTTGCGCTCGTTGCGGAAGTATTTCCACTCTACCTCGACATTAGGAGATATCATCGAATCCGGCGAGACAACCAGGATCATGACGTCGCAGGAGTCTAATCCGCCCTGGATCGCCGTCATCCAATCGTCTCCGGCGGCAATATCGTCCCGGTCAATCCAGATATCCGCGCCCCGGTCTTCCAGGTCAGCGGCGAGTTTACGGGCGAAAGTCTCATCGGTGCGGCTGTAGGAAATGAAAATGCGCGTCATCGTGGCTCCGGTAGGGCGGTGGAATCCTCAAACGCGGATAGTATACACCATTCTTAACGGGCGGTGATGAACCTCGCCCCCCGGTTCCCTTGCCATACGCGGAGAGGGGGGCAGGCAGTGGAGTAAACCGGCGAATGAGACCGTTGGCGAACCTATCACCGCCGCATTTGCGTAGGGGCGCTGCTCGCCGCGCCCCCGGCAAAAGAAACAGGGCGCAGCAAGCAGCGCCCCTACGCCCGCCATTCGCCAACGGTATCCCCAATGTCCAAATACGACCCTGGACCGGGGCTATGATCAGGATTCGGCGTGGGCCAACTGCGCCACAAATACCGCCAGCCGCTGCTCAATGTCGTGGTATAACTGCCGCGTGGCGGCTACCTGTTCGGCGTCGGTGTCGCCCGCGTTGAGCGGATCGACCAGCGACCAGTGAATGATCTCGATCCCGGCCAATTCGCGGGGAACGGCGGTTTCGTGTACCACGTCGCAGACCGTGATCAGCAGGTCCGGCAGCCCGCCGTCCGTCAGCATATCCTCCGACATCTCGGCGTAGGTCTTGACGTGCAGCATGTGGACCGGAACCCCGTAGTCGGTCAGGACCCGCACCATCACGTCCGGCAGACCGTTTCCCGGCTCGATTCCGGCGCTGAACGGAATCAGCGCGGTGGGAGCCAGGTGCCGCGCCAGCGCTTCGGCCACCAGCGAGCGCACCGAGTTTTTCAAACACAGGAACAGGACCCGTTTGGGCTGTTGCAGCGCCGGGAACGGTTGTTTGTTGAGCGGCGAGTGCTGCTGCCACCATGCGCTCATCACGGCGGGCAGGTCCCAGCGGGGACGGTAATAATAGCGGCGCGCATCGCCAATGCTGCGGTTCATCTCGACCAACCCGGCGTCCACCAGCACGGTCAGGTGGTGCGACAGCAAATTCTGGCTGAGCTGCGTATGGACCATCAACTCGGAATTGGTCTGGTCGCTGCGGAGCAGCAGTTGGTACAGGCGCAGCCGGTTCTGGTCGGCCAGCGCTTTGAATACGTTCAGCAGTGAGTCATCGGAGATCATCGATTCGTTCTTTCCGTTTCTTCCTCAGCACACAGCCCCTCTACCGGCTCATGAATATACCACTTGGCGGGTGTGGTCTGAATGCTTTTTACCAGACAGTTACAATCCAACACCGAATAAGCATAACCCTGTCGCAGCACTTCTTCAATAATATCGTACACCAGCCCGCCATCGTCCAGAAAAACCGTGCGGTTCTGGTAAATTTCCGCGCCCGGCAGCAGGCGCGCGATCCGCTCCCGGTTTTCCGGCAAGACCTGAAGCTCACCGATATTCAGGTGCCGCACGCCGATTTCCGCGATAATGGGCAGCATCTCGAACAATTTCTGGCGGTGCGGCGGCCATGCCGGAGTCTCAACCGTGATCACGGGCATGATGCGGACCGCTTCACGCATGTTGGCGTAGACCTTTGGCGAAAAATTGGTCGCGCCCAGGTGAAACCGCATTTCGTCGATACCCAGGTCGCGCAGCCGTTGGACTGTTGCGGCGTCGGCCAGCAGGCCATTGGTATACAGGTAGTACCAGGGCTTGCGCGGCATATACGGCTCGATCCCGCGATAGAATCTCATCAGGTCCGCGATGATGTCCAGGTACAGCAGCGGTTCGCCGCCGCCGGTAAACGAGATCGACGGGATCGTCTGGCTGGTATCGACGTTGATGGCCCGGTTGAGCAGTTGGCCTTTCATTTCCAGCAAATGGTCCTTCGAGATCGGGGGTTCGCCGGATGCGCCAAAGCAGTAGACGCACGCAGCGTTACAGTCCGCGCCGACGGTGAAGTTATGCGAGAAGCGGTCCGGCACGAAACATTTCAGGCATCCCGGCGACAGCCTGCCGATGTGGGCGCAGTGCCCGGCGGCGTGGTATTCCAGCGCTTCGATGCGGGCCTGCCGTGCGAATTTGCGCGAGAGGGCGTCCTGGACGCGGATCAGTTGCATGATGTCGGCTCCTATGATTTTTACCTCACCCCCCATTCAAACCCTCACCCTATAATCCCGCGTGTGCTTCGCACACGCTCCCTCAGGGAGAGGGACTTCAAGGCATGGTGTTGTCCGTATTTCTCCCCTTCTCCCTGAGGGAGAAGGGGCCGGGGGATGAGGGTGCTACCCTAACGACTGCGCCACCTGTTCGACCACCCAACGCACGTTGGCATTGACTGCCACGTCCCGCGCCGACTCGCACGCGCCGCGCGCCGCGTCCAGGTCGCCGGATTCTTCGGCGCGCTGCGCCCGGCTCAGCCACGCCAGCGCGCGCACATCGGGCGGATACGAGTCGGTGGTGTCCAATTCGCGGCGGTGCTCGTCCAGCAGATTCAGCAGCGTCTGGATCGTCTCGGCGGCTCGCTGCGGCTGGTTCAACTGCGCGTGGGAATGGGCGATCAGCGCGTAGATAAACGCCGTATCCCTGACGCTGGTTTCATCGCTGCGATCCAGCAGCGCTAACGACTGCTGCGCGGTTTGCAGCGTGGCCCGCCGCCGTTCCAGTTCGTTGAGCGTATCGCGCAAATCCTGCGACGCGCGCCGCGCCAGATTCGCGTAGACCGTCACTTTCTGGTAGAACTCGGCGGCTTTTTCCAGATCGCCCTGGGCGCGGTAGGTGTCCGCGATGGCCTGCAACGTGGCGCTGATACGTTCGTCGCTGCGCGGCGCGACCTCGCCTTCGATGGCTAACGCCTCGTTGAGCGCTTTGTGCGCCTGCGGCCAATCGCCGTTTTCGGCGTAGAGTCCACCCAGCAGCCGCAGCGTATCGGCAGTGGCAACCGGCTGCAAGGTGCGATCCATGTAAATCAGCGCTTCGTGGTGGCGCGCGATGGCGGTTTCCAGGTCGCCGGTATCCTCGTAGACTTCCGCCAGCGCCTGTAACGTCTGGACCAAACGGGCGTTGGCCTGCTGCGGCTGCGATTTTTCGATGTCCAGCGCTTTGAGCAGCGGATCGACCGCCTCGCCGGAGCGTCCGGCGGCCTGTAACGCCTGCCCCAGGGCGCGCCACGTCGCGGCGGCGGGAACCGATCCCGGCGTGTGGTGCTGTAACGCCTCGCGGTAGGACTGCTCCGCGTCGGACGTGTGGCCCTGGCTGCGGTACGCTTCCGCGATGGCGTGGTGGGTCAAAGCGATTTCCAACGGCGACTCGTCGGCCAGTTCGGAGGACAGCGCCAGCGCCTCGGTCCAGACCTCGCGCGCCGCGTCGTAGCGTTCCATTTGCGCGTAGGCGCGACCCAGGCTGC
>JAFGTJ010000161.1 GCA_016934195.1 Anaerolineae bacterium
TCCAGTTTTTCCAGCACTTCCTGGGACCACTGCCGCTTCAGGTTGTCCAGTAGGACGGTTCCCGCTGCGCCCGCCATATCGGTCGCGTAGTCGCCGGTGAGTTTGAAGCGGATATAGTCCTTTGGCAGCAGGACGTGCGCAATTTTTGCGTATACGTCCGGCTCGTGTTCGCGCACCCACAGAATTTTGGGCGCGGTGAAGCCGGTCAGGGCGCGGTTGCCGGTGATCTCGATGAATCGCTGCGGGCCGACCGTTTCCATGATGGCGTCACACTGCACTTGCGTGCGCTGATCGTTCCACAGGATCGCGGGACGCAGCACCGCGCCGTTGGCATCCAGGCACACCAACCCGTGCATTTGCCCGGTCAGGCCGATAGCCTGGATCGCGTTCGCCGCGCCGGTTTGATCCACTACCGCGCGAATCGCCTGCTCCATGCCGTCCCACCAATCCGCCGGATTTTGTTCGCTCCACAGCGGTTTGGGCTGGCTGATCCCGTGCGGCGTGGTATGGCTGGCTGCCACCGCGCCGGTTTCGTCGATCAGTAGCGCCTTCGATCCGGTGGTGCTGACATCAAGGCCAAGTAAATATTTCATAATTCCCTATTCCCTCCGAATGTAATGATATGTGTATCAGTCTTGCGGACCGTCCCACTCGAACGGTCCCAACCGCACGCTGTCGCCTTCGCCGCCGTTACTGTTCTGATCCGTGCGCGCAAAACGCCGGATATCCGGCAGCGTGTAATGGCCCACATCTACCCAGAATTCGCCCGCCGCGTCCGGCACGAAATCGCCCATCACGATCAGGCGATCTCCGGCTCGCCAATTGTGGCTGGATAGTTCGACGTCGGTGCCGTATAACGGCGGCGTGCCGGGATCGAGTTGATCGGCGGTGCGCAGGTGATGAAACTGCCGGAATTCGCCCGGTTCGGGCGGCTCGATCACACGCCATAACGTCGAAATGCGCAAACGCGGTCCAACCCGGCGCGCGCGCCAGCCTTCCAATTGTACCCCGTCGGCCAATGGAATCGGCGGATCGATGGGTATAAACCCCTCCGGTTCCTGTGTCCCGTCGTAGCGCGTCAAAACGAACGGCAGCGCCCCATCGCGCCGGTCGAAGGTTTGAACATCCACCGCCAGCCCGGAATCGACAATTTCTTCCCACGCCTGAAACGGGGCCAGCGTTGCCATCAAATACGCGGGGTGGGGTGGCAGGATTAACACCGCCTCGCCCTGCACAATGCGGTGATCGCGGCTCCACCACAGCACGGAAAATACGGCGGGTTCGCCGTCCACGTCGGGATTATCGCCGTGCGTGAAAAATAAAACCTCAGCATCGCCGGGGATGCCGCGCGCCGCGTCTCGCGTGACTGCCAGTGGTGTTCCCAGCCCGCCCGGTGTCTCTATATCGCCCGCTTTGTCCAGGCTGCGCCCGACCTGCACGCTCCACAGTGCCGCCGTGATACCCGCAATCAGCAGCATAACCGGCGGCCAGCTGCGATGGGAAATCAGGCGCGTACTGGCTCCCGCGATCAGGGCCAGCGCGGGCAGTCCGGCCAGCAGGTAATGGGTATTGACGGGCGTGCTGTGCCGCAAAAACAGCAGTGGCGATACGGTCAGCAGCACCAAAACGTGTTCCGCCAGAATGCGCGCAGGTGAATTGTTGGGCGTGGGGGTATTTTTCGCGCGCCGGAACAGGATCAGGGCCAGCGCCACGAATCCCAGGACCAGCAGCAGTCCCGCACTGATGGAGGGGATATCGTTACTGACCGTATCCCGTTCGCCCAGTGCCAGGAACGACCATTCCCGCCCCAGGCCGATGTCGAGCGTATAGTCAAAACTTTTCAGATCGATTGTGGCGGTATTGCCTAGAATGTCCCGGTATTGGTCGATCACTTCATGGGAACAGCACAGCACTTGAATTACGAAGGGTAACAGCATCAGCGCCGCCAGCCCGCCGCCGGTCAACAGGGGTTTGAGGTCCCGATACCAGCGATGTCGCCAGATGAGCCACAGCGACCCAAGCACCAGCGCCGCGCCCGCGAAATGGACCTGAAATACCGCGCCCGCCACGAAAATATGCAGCGCTACCGGCCAGCGTTTGCCGCTGGTGGCTCCCAGATAGGCCGTGCTCAGCCAGGCCAGCGCCAGCGGCACCAGCAGATTTTGACTCCAAATGTTGCGCGAATACAGCACGCCGTAAGGGGACGCGGCCAGGAAGACCGCCGCCACCAATCCCGCCCAGGGACCCCATGCCCGCCGCGCCAGCCACCAGATTCCGGCCACCGCGCCGACGTTGAGCAGTCCCACAAACACCGTTGGGACCAGCGGATCGCTGGAAAAAGCGTAAGGCAGCGCGAACACCCAGGCCGCCGCAGGCAGATTGGGAATCCCGGTGGAGGACGGCATCCCAATCGCGGCGAATTCCTGCCCGCGCGCCATCTTGAGCGCGATCAGGCTCAGGCGTGCTTCGTCAAACGCGAAGGAATTCACGCCCAGCCAACCCAACCGCAGCGCCGCCGCCAGCAGCGCCACACCGATCACGGCAATGATTTGCAGATAGTTCGAGCGAACAGGTAAACGAGTGAACACCGGACGACGGATCATGGCGTTAGCTGTGTGATGCTCCGACCGCAGGTATGACTTCCTGCGTGAACATATCAAATACGTCACGATCCGGCAGGCCCAATACCTCCACCATGAAATGATCCACGCCCACCTCGATGAACGGTTTTAGCTGCTCGATCACCTGTTCCGGCGTGCCAACAAAGGCGTTACCGGGATGCCACTTGCCATGACTCAGCGCTAAGGCTTTTTCCTGGGACCTGCCGAGCGCCAGCCGTCCAAACCACGAATAACGGATCGAATTGGGATCGCGTCCAAGATCGGCGCAGTGTCCTTGCAATACTTGCAAGCGTTCGTGATAAACCTCGAACGGCGCGTCGGGCATATTCCACCAATCCGCGAACCGCGCCGCCAGCCGGGTCGTTTTGGTGCCGCCACCGCCCACCAGGATCGGCGGTACGGGATCGGGTTTGGGTTCGCAGTACGCGCCGCTGATATGGTAATGCTGGCCCTGGTACGTCACCTGGCCCGGTTCGGTCCACAGGCGCGTCATAATTTCGAGCGTATCTTCCAACTGCTCGACGCGGATACCGGGGCGCGGAAATGGGTAGCCATAAGCGTGATATTCGTCTTCTTTCCAGCCCGCGCCGATGCCCATGATGAACCGTCCCCGGCTCAACATCTGGAGCGTTGCGCCCATCTTGGCAAGCATGGCCGGGTTGCGGTAGCCCTGGCTCAAGACAATTGGCCCAATGGTGAGCTGCGGCCAGCGCGCGGCCATATACGTCAATGCGGTCCAGCATTCGTGCGTTGGGTTATCGTCCCAGATAAAATGATCGGTCATCCACAGGCTGTCCACGTACCCGGTCAGGTCCGACAGCACCAGATCGAGCGTTACCCGCCACTCGCCAACCTGCGTTTTGGGTGGTCCGGCGGGCATCACCAGTCCGAATTCAACCGCCATCAGATTCTCTCCCCACTAAATTGTGTGTCTGTGTACAGAGACACCGGCAACCGTCAGTTTAAGACCGATTCCAATCCTACATTCACGTCATCGACCACGCGATCCGCGATATCAACCAGGGCGGCGCGTTTGTTGGCATGAGGCGAAATACCGATCCCCTCGCAGGTGACATCCAATCCGGCGTTCTTCAAACGGGCAGCAGCGTCACGCACGGCGCGAATACCGCCCGCCGAATCCTCGAACACGATCACATGGATGGGACGCTGCGCCAATTCTGCCAGCGGGCCAAGTAACTGATTCTGTTCGACCAGCGCCGCCGCTGCTTCGAGCGCGGGGCGTTCGGTGCCGGATGCGGCGGCTCCAATCGCGGCCAGGGCCTGGACCGGCGATGGCTTGACATAATCCGCCGCGCCGCGCCCATTTTGTAACGCCAGCCAGCCGACCCGCCCCTGTCCAATCAACGGGAGCACACCGTCCAGTTTAAGCAGCCGCGCCGCCAGATCGCCCTCCGGCGCGTAACCGAGCGGATCACCGGACAGGTCACCGGAAAGATCGGCGGGGGGCAGGCTGGGCCGGGCGGTATAGATCACCGCGCCATTGCCATCGGCGTGTAACCAACCGGCGAGACGCTCGCGGCTGTGATCGCTCAACAGCGCGATGTCGTGTTGTTCCAGGTAACTCGCGCTCTCGAAGGGCGCGGACTGCTGGTAAGTCCGGTGGAACAGGTCGTGCCCCAGCGTGTACGTCTGAAAAGCGCGGGTGGTTGGCGTTTCGATGGCGTATACGTCGCCCAATAACTCGCGCAGCGGCGGGAGAGCGGTCGCCTCAACCCGTTTTTCCAATAATCCCAGGTACAGCGCTGTCGGGATGTGGTGCTGGCCGGAAGTGTGGCGGGCCGTTTCGCGTGCTATTTCCTGCGCAATTTCGCGCGCGATCCCGACAAAATCCGGTCGCGGCAGCGCGAGATTGGCTGCACGGATCGCCGTCAGCGTATCGCGCAGCGTGGCGCGGACCGTATTCGAACGTTGTTCCCAGGCCGCCAACAGCAGCGCGCTGATGCACATCGCCCCAGAATCCCATTCGTTGGTGAGTCCGCACGCCTCGAATACGGCGATCTCGTCGAATGTCAGGTCGATGGCTGGTTGGCCCATCTCGGCGGCGAAGGTATTGACCATATCGCGCAGCGCGGCCTTATAGCCGACCGGGTGGATCAGCACCCCGTCCACGTCAAACAGCAGCAGGGTAGAGCGGTGATTCTGGTAGCTCACGGGTTAGCTTTCTTGTTCGCCGGTTTGATCGCCCGCTTGCGCGCTGAGAAAAGCGTCGTAGTCTTCACGCTCGACCAGTTCACCGCCCTGCACGTCCGCGCTGAGGAACTTGCGGTTTTTGTCGAAATGGGCTTCCATCTCAATGCGATCAAAACTTCGCCGTCCCACCGCGACTTTGCGCACGTAGTATCCCTGTTGATCATCGGTCATGGACAGGTCATTGATGCGGTGTATCCGTATCTGGATGACTTCCCCGGTACGGAGGGCGCGGACGTAAAAGTACATGCCCTCTGTATTGCCGCCCTGATCGGACCCACCGCCAAATAATTTTCTCAAGAAACTCATGTTAATACCTCCTAACGGGTGTGCTGCGGCTAGCATACCAGCACGCCTGGGGTTTTGCGAGTCGATGATACGCCGGGGGGGATTCGGATAGCGGAGCAAAAAAATTGAACCACAGAGACACAGCGGACACGGAGTTTCTTTTTTGAAGAGAAAAGGCCGGAGAAAAAGATTTTTTCTCTGTGATCTCGGTGTCTCTGTGGTGAAAATTTCTGCTGTAGAACCGGCCTTTGCGTGCCCTGCGAATCGCCCTTTCGATGGTATGATATACCCGTGTATACGGTTACAGAGTTTTCGCGCGACTTCTCAAGGACTTTTCCGCTCATGACTTTAGATACGCTGCTGCGCCGCATCAAACAGAACTGCGAACCGTTTCAGGGACAATTTCCGACCGTTGGCGATGGTACACGGTACAGACTGACGGTCAATGATAACTGGCTGGCCGGATTCTGGCCGGGGTTGTTATGGCTGACCTATGCTCATACGCGGGATCAAGCTTTCGCTGTTTGTGCGCAGTCGTACTTAGCCAGTTTCCGCCAACGGTTGGATGACCGGGTTCACATCACGCACGATCTGGGATTTCTGTATACCCTCAGCGCCCGTGCGCAGTGGCAGCTAACGGGCAATGAGGAAGCCCGCGCCCTGGCGCTGCGTGCAGCGGACGAACTCAGCCAGCGGTATCGTCCGAACGGGCGTTATATCCAGGCATGGGGAGCAGTGGGCGATCCAGAGCAGGGAGGGCGCGCGATCATTGATACCATGATGAATCTCGCGCTGCTGTACTGGGCCACCGATCAAACCGGCAGCCCGCGTTATGCCGAGATCGCCACCGCCCACGCGGACACAACCGCCCAATACCTGGTGCGCGAGGATGGAGGATCGTATCACACCTTTTTCTTTGACCAGGAAACCGGCGAACCCATTGGTCCCCAAACGCACCAGGGTTACGCCGATGATTCGTTGTGGGCGCGTGGACAGTCCTGGGTCATTTTCGGGTTTGTGGTGGCGGCGGCGTGGACGGGAAATGGGCGCTATACCCAAACGGCGTATCAGGCCGCCGAGCGTTTTATGGCCGAACTGCCGGAAAACAAGCTGCCGTTATGGGACCTGCGTTTGCCGCCCGGTGCGCCGCATTATCCCGACACGTCGGCCAGCGCGATTGCTGCCGCCGGAATGCTGCGGTTGGCGGGACAATTGGAAGGCGCGGCCCGCGAACAGGTACGCCAGCACGCCGGGACGCTGCTCAATGCGCTCAATGCGTGCTGCCTGGAAACCGATCCCGCCGCACAGGGGTTACTGCGCGGCGGCACCTATCACGCGCACAAACAACTGGGCGTGGACGAATATTTCATCTGCGGTGACTACTACTACCTGGAAGCGCTGTTGATGCAGGCGGGCCACTGTCCCGATTTTTGGGGAAAGCCGACCGCCTGAAACTGCCTGAGACTAAACTAACCCGCGCGCTGCCGGGCGGTTTCGATCATCGTCGCGGTCGCGGTCGCCCCGAAGCGCGTCACACCCAGGCTGTAGAAGTGCAACAGTTTATCCAGGTCGCGCACGCCGCCGGACGCCTTGATCTGCACCTCCGGCGCGCACCGTTCGCGCATGAGCTTCAGGTGATGTTCCGTTGCGCCCGTATAGCCATAGGTCCCGTCGCTGCCTTTTACAAAACCGAAGCCGGTTGACGTTTTGGCGAAGGCGACCCGGTGCTCCGAGCAGATTTCACACAGTCGGATGATGTGGGCGTCTTCCAGAAAGTCCGTTTCAAAAATCACCTTTAGAATCGCGCCAGCGGCAACCGTTGTATCGTTGATAGCCTTGATCTCATCCGAGACATAGACCCAATCGCCGCCGAGCGCCTTGCCAATATTGATAACCATATCAACCTCGGTCGCGCCGTCACGGATTACCTGCCCGGTTTCCGCCACTTTCAGCGCGGTGGTATTGTTGCCGTGCGGAAACCCGATCACCGCGCACACGCCCACCCCCGAACCGCCCAGCATTTCGCGGGCGAGGGCTACCGAATAAGGCTTTACGCACGCCGTCGCCACTTCGTATTTCCGGCTCAATTCAAGACCCGCCTTGATAGCATCATCCGTCATGGTTGGATGCAGCAGCGAGTGATCGATCATTTTGGCGATCATGGCCGGAGTGAGTTGTTCAGTCATGGGGGTTCTCCCGTTAGAGTAGAATTTTCTGAATTTTACTACGCTGCGATTTTTCATGCGCCATGTGGGATGGGCACGGGGGTAGGTGGATTCCAGTTATACCGGACACTGGTATCGCTATGGTACGGCTAGGGGCCGGACCGAATCGCGGAGCACCAACTGGGGCCGCAGCAAAATCCGCAAGGGGACGCGCGTTGGATTTTCAAGCCGGTCAACCAGTTGGCGAACGCCCATTGCTCCCATTAACGGTACATCGACGCGCATGGTAGTCAGCGTAGGGGTCATCTGGGACGCCAGGGGAATGTCATCAAATCCAATAACCGACAGGTCTTCCGGGATACCACAATTCAAAACCTGGGCAGCGCGGAAAACACTATGGGCAGCCAGATCAAAGCAGACAAAGATGGCCGTGACCTGCGGGTGCTGCTGCACAAACGTGATGGTGGCCTCAAAAACATCTTCCAGTTCGTGCGAACTATCGGAAAAATAGGTATCGGGGATATTGTAATCGCGCAGCGCTTGCACGTACCCTTCGCGGCGCTGAAAAAGACCACTAATGGTGGTGGTCGGATGGCTTCCCACGATCCCGATGTGGCGGTGTCCTTGCTCGATCAGGTAACGAGTGGCCTTATAACCCCCAAGATAATTATCGAACATGACCATACCATAGGCGGCAGGCTGGGCATGAGTATTGACCAGCACCATCACCTTACCTGACTGATGATGTACGCGCTCAATTGTTTCCTGATCGAATTGTCCCATTAAAATGAGGCCATCGACCTGTGGATCGCGCAGCAGTAGCGGCCACTCAGCCGGAACCGCATGGGCGGCCCGGCGAACGGTCGCATACATCAACCTGATCCGCTGTTTATGGCATTCGTGATCGATGCCCGCCAGCACCGCGCCATAAAATGGGTTAGAGGCCGCATTTTCATCGGGGGTGAGGGTTGCCAGAACGCCTATTGTCAGCGTCTCTTTGGTGGAAACGGGTTCAGCCGGACGATAACTTAATTGTTCAGCCGCCGCCAGAACACGCTGCCGGGTTTCCGGCAGCACATTAGGCTTGCAGTTAAAAACCCGCGAGGCGGTGCCAATTGATACCCCGGCTAAGTCAGCTACATCCTGTAATTTTGGACGGTTTACCACGATTGCCCTCGAAAAACACCAATCTTTTTAATGAATTTCAACAGTTTCATACGTTTTTTTCCATTTATTATAGGTGTTCTGGGCAGCGTGTCAACTGTTTCAACGCTATTTGAGGGTAAATCGGATTGAAATTTCATTGAAAAGGTTGACATGGCTCAAAATTTGCGATACGCTAACAAAGAACGCGGTACGGCGTTCAATGAAATGAAATTAAGTTTTTAATGAAAAACCTTTGGAGTTTCAATGGTTCCTTCGCGTCCCAAGCTGCAAGATGTAGCTGATTTAGCTGGTGTGTCCATTGGCACCGCCTCGCAAGCTTTGAATAATAAAGCTTCAGTCCTGCCTGAGACACGCGAGCGTGTGCTGCAAGCCGCACAAGAGCTTGGGTATGAACTGCCAGCCCGAACCACTACTCCTGAACACGCCATCTCCACGCTAGGCGTGTTGGTCAAAATCCACCCCGGCCAAAATATCCCCATCGACCCGTTTTATGGCGCGGTCCTCAGTGGCGCAGAGCAGGAATGCAAGCGCCGCAATATCAGCCTGATGTATGCCAGTATGCCCGTCGATGAACTCTCAAACGTGATCGAGTGGCCGCCCCTGGTTAATGATCAACAGGTGGATGGTTGGCTGATCCTGGGAGCTTTCTTGCAGGACGCCGTATTGGAACTCGAACAGCGCCTCCGGCAGCCGATCATATTGGTGGATGCTTACGCCCCTGATTCCAATTACGACATTATCGTAACAGATAATGTCACCGGAGCCTATAACGCGGTCACCTACCTGATCGACCGGGGCCACCGTAATATCGGTTTGATCGGCAGTACGCCGGACGGCTCTCCAAGCGTTCGGGAACGGCGGCAAGGGTATCTGAAGGCCCTGGCCGAACACGGCATTGAGCAGGCTTTCATCGAAGATAGTCCCTTGCATGGTCCCGACGTTTATACAGCAGCTCAAACGTTGTTCAACCGCGCCCCTGAAATCACCGCGATCTTCGCATGTAACGATGATGTTGCCATCGCCGTGATGCGCGCCGGGCATGATTTAGGACTGCGTGTGCCGGATGATTTTTCGCTGGTCGGCTTTGATGATCTCACGCTGGCATCCGAAGTTATTCCGCCCCTGACATCGGTTTTTGTCGACCAGATGCTGATGGGGGCATTAGGAGTGCGACAGTTACTGGATCGCAGCGAACACCCGGATCGCGTCCCTTTTACGATTACGTTAGGGACGCGATTGATTGAACGGCAATCGGTGCGAACTTTGACCAATAGTAGTTAACTGCGCAGTGTGCATCGTGTCAGGACGCTTGCTCGTCAGAAGGACCCGGAGTAAGGGGGGCTGATTGGCAAACTTCCTGAGAGAATTGGCAATAAGGAAGGAGGTGTAACCTGAGTCGCGCGGGTTTCCGGTTATATGAACCGGCTGGACCAACCGGCGCGACCGACTAGATGTAGAAAATAAACCCGAATTCACGCATGTCAGCTTTAGTTGAAGAAATCAAGGTTTCGTTCTAGGAAACGTCCGATTTCTAATAAGGAGAAAGAAATACACATGTTGAATCGTACTTTTGCAAGGATTGGTTTTTTGGTTGTAGTCGTGGCAATGTTGGCCGCGATTGCTGGCCCGATGGCCCCGACTGCTGTCGCGCAAGATGGCATGTACAAAGAATCGCCCATGCTGGCCGCGATGGTTGCGGCGGGCGAACTGCCCTCTGTTGAAGAACGTCTGCCCGCAAATCCGGCGGTCGTGACCCCGATCAATGAAGTGGGCGCTTATGGCGGCGACCTGCGCTTTGGGTTCGTCGGTTCCAACCCCGGTTGGGGCGGCATGTGGTACACCACTGGCTGGGAAAATCTGGTCATCTGGAAGCCGGACTTCTCCGGCGTAGCCCCCAACATCGCGGAGAGCTGGGAAGTCAGCGACGACGTGCGGGAATACACCTTCCACATCCGTCAGGGCATCAAGTGGTCGGATGGTGTGGAATTCACCACTGACGATGTGATGTTCTACTTTGAAGACATACTCATGGACCCGGATGTGAGCAAGTCCGGTCCGGCGGCTGATTGGCTGCCTTCTGAGGGAGCGGATCAGTTTAGGGCCGAGAGGATCGATGATTACACCTTCAAGATGATCTTCGCTAACCCG
This sequence comes from Anaerolineae bacterium, assembly GCA_016934195.1. GTDB lineage: Bacteria > Chloroflexota > Anaerolineae > Aggregatilineales > Aggregatilineaceae > JAFGTJ01. Next base: position 10,598 of record JAFGTJ010000161.1, read on the forward strand.
AACGGCACGTTCCTGTACTCGCTTCCGCAGTGGAACGGTCGTCACATCACCTTCTTCCCCAAGCACTACCTGATGCAGTTCCACAAGAAATACAACGAAAATGTTGACGAACTGGTCGCGCAGGAAGAAGGCGTTGAGGACTGGGTTGGCCTGCTGAACAAAAAGGCCTGTGGCCCGACGGAAGATACGCAGAACTTCTATCGCTATCCGGAACGCCCGCTGCTGTTCCCCTGGATAATAGAAGAACCGCTCGGTGGTGGGACCACCATCAAGCTCGTTCGCAACCCGTACTACTGGAAGGTTGACACCGAAGGCAACCAACTGCCCTATATCGACACCGTGACCGGCTACAGCTACCAGGACGGCGAAAGCCTCACGCTCGCCATGCTCAACGGCGACCTGGATTACTACAAGGACCCCAGCGGCAACGACCGTATCCTGTATTACGATGCGGTAGACGAGGGTAAACCGCTTGCGATCAGCGCGACGATCTCCGATGGTGGTGTCAACAACACGATCCACTTCAATCGCAACGCGCACGACGAAACGAAAGCCGCCGTCTTCGCGGACAAGAATTTCCGTATCGGTATGTCCCACGCGATCAACCGCGAGGAACTCATCGAGATTGTGCATTCCGGTCAGGGTACACCGGCCCAGCCATCGCCCCTGGAAAGCTCGCCGCTTTATAACGAGCAGCTTGCTACCCAGTACATCGAATACAGCGTGGACCTGGCGAACGAATATCTCGACATGGTTCTGCCCGAAAAAGACGGTGAAGGCTATCGTCTTGGCCCGAATGGTGAGCGCTTCACGATCATCTTCACCATTTCCAACGACCTGACCTACGGCACCAACTGGGTGCAAATAGCCGAACTGCTGATCGGATACTGGAATGCGGTCGGGGTTGACGTCCTTCTGAACTCGGTTGCGGATGAAGTGTATAAAGAAATCCGCGATAATAACGAGATGGAAGCCACCATTTACACCGGTGAAGGCGGCGCAGGTATCACCGCTATCCTGGACCCGCGCTACTATGTGCCGGGCGAACTCTTCGGTATGTATGGCAATGGCTGGCAGGCATGGCGTGTTGGTGCGGAACAGGCTGAACAAGTTCCAATGCCCGATGACATTCAGGCAATACGCACCAAGTACGAAGTTGAGGTTCTCGGCGGCAGCACCCAGGAAGCACAGATCGCGGCCATGCAGGAAGTGCTGCAAATGGCGGCGGATGAATTCTTCGTCCTCGGTACTGCCCGTCCCGGTCCGGGATACCAGGTCTATCATTCGCGTCTGGGCAACCAGCCCGCTGAATGGATCATAGGCTGGATCGAAGGTGTACAGAAGATCACCTATCCCGAACAGTGGTATATCATCGAGTAATCTAGTTACTTGACTACCCGTTATGCACTCTGGCTACCAGGCTGGAGTGCATAACTCCTAGAGGAGAAAATTCCCTCAGGCAAGGATGCGAGGCATTCAATTGACCCAGCCCTCCTGTTATTGGTTTTAAGTTTTTGGTTATTAACATGTGTAATAGCTAAGAATTTCAAACTAATACGCCTGCCAGGAATGCCTTTGTCAAGATCAAGACCGCCAGCCTCGATTAGCAGAAAGACAATAAGAGTATGTGGCAATACATCTTGCGTCGCTTTACCTACATGATTTTTACGGTATGGATCATTTCATTGATCACATTTGCCGTGATTCAACTGCCGCCTGGTGATTATGTATCCACGATGGTGTCGCAGATGATCAACTCCGGGATGGATGAACTGCCGCCTGACTTTGAGCAACAAATCCGCGAACAGTACGGCCTCGACCAGCCGCTGTACCAGCAATACTATAAATGGGTACGCAATATCGTTACAGAGGGTAATTTTGGCTATTCATTTGTCTATAAACGGGATGCCAAAACAATCATCATGGAACGCTTGCCCGCGTCATTTGCACTCTCAGCTTTTTCGGTTTTGTTCGTTTGGATTGTGGCGCTTCCCATTGGCATCTATTCGGCGGTAAAACAGTATTCGCTGGCTGACTATCTATTTACCTTTGTGGGGTTTGTGGGGGTGGCCGTCCCCAACTTTTTATTTGCGCTCGTGCTGATGTTTATATCCTATAAATATATGGATAGAGCCTTGATCGGCTTATTCTCGCGCGAGTATCAAGACGCTCCCTGGTCTCTGGCAAAGTTCTGGGACTTCATTAAACACATGGGGATTCCGGTTATTATCATCGGCACGGCGGGCACAGCGGGCCTGATCCGCACTATGCGCGCGAATCTACTGGACGAACTCAACAAGCCTTATGTGGATACGGCCCGTTCAAAAGGATTGGCTGAAACGACCTTGCTTTGGAAATATCCGGTTCGCCACGCGCTCAACCCGTTTGTGAGTACGGTCGGCTGGATTCTGCCGAGCTTGATTGCCGGGGAATTGATCGTGTCGATTGTGCTCAATCTGCCGACGTCTGGTCCCGTGATCTTTAATTCGTTGATGTCTCAGGACATGTACGTCGCGGCGGGCTTTATTTTGGTGCTCAGTAGTTTGACCGTACTCGGCACTTTCATCAGTGATCTGCTGTTAGCCGTGCTCGACCCACGCATTCGGCTGCAATAGAGTTACGTTGTCGGAGACATAAATATGGATATATCGTTACAAGAACAGACTCTCGACAAAGACAATCTCTCAGGTGACGTACCTATCTACGCGCCCGGTGAAGAAGAACTTTCACTCGAAGTCGCCACGCAATGGCAGTTGATGTGGTGGAAGTTCCGCAAACACAAACTGGCGATGTTTAGCGCGGCTATCATTATTCTGTATTATCTGGTAGCTATCTTCGCAGAATTCTTTGCGCCCTGGGAACGCACGCAGTACATAGCCGAATATGTATACGCCCCGCCGCAGCCGATTCACTTTTTTGATGATGGCAAGTGGTCGCCGCATGTCAACGCCCTGACATTTGAGCGTGATCCCCAGTCCTTCAAGAAAATCTGGACGATTGACACGGAAAACAAGATTCCGATTAGTTTGTTTGTCAAGGGGCCGGAATATAAGGTCGGGCTGCATTGGGTGCCCCTACCTTATATTGATGAATTGTATTTCACGACCCAACGCCACCTGATTGGGGCCAAAGACCCCACCCAACCCATGTATCTGTTCGGTGCGGATAAATCAGGACGCGATATTCTAAGCCGGACAATTTTCAGCACGCGGATTTCCTTGAGTGTAGGATTGGCCGGTGTTGGGATCAGCCTGGTCCTGGGTATCGTACTGGGCGGGATTTCGGGGTTGATTGGTGGTTGGGTTGATAATATCGTGCAGCGTGTTATCGAGATTGTAATTTCGGTGCCAGACCTGCCCATCATGTTGGCAATTGCTGCCAGTGTTCCACTCGATTGGCCGGTTGAGAAGGTATATTTCATCATCACCATTGTTATCGCGCTGCGCAGTTGGACCGGGTTGGCCCGCGTGGTGCGGGGCAAATTCCTGTCATTGCGCGAGGATGATTTTATCCTGGCTTCCCGTCTCGACGGTGCGTCGCAAGGCCGACTCATTTTCCGGCACATGCTGCCGAGCTTCTACAGTCACATCATCGCGTCGCTAACGCTGGCGCTGCCCGGCATGATTCTGGCCGAAACCGCGTTGAGCTTCCTGGGGTTGGGCTTGCGGCCTCCGGCGGTGAGTTGGGGCGTGATGTTGCAGGAAACGCAAAAAGTCGCGGTGCTGGCGCTCTACCCCTGGCTGTTATGGCCCGCTGCTGCCGTGATCGTGGTAGTGTTGGCCTTCAACTTTCTGGGTGATGGCCTACGTGATGCGGCAGACCCGTACTAGA
>JAFGTJ010000162.1 GCA_016934195.1 Anaerolineae bacterium
GATCGGTAATGCTCCCAGTCCGCGCTCGGTATCGTCCAGCGCCCGCCCCAACAGCGCGATGACGTCCGCCTCGCTCAGCGGATTCAGTTGAAAGACGCGGCTCCGGCTGAGCAGCGGGTTCACCAGCGAGAAAAACGGGTTTTCCGTCGTGGAGCCGATCAAAACGACCGTGCCGTCCTCCACGAAGGGCAGCAGCCCGTCCTGTTGGGACTTGTTCCAGCGGTGAATTTCGTCGATGAACAGGACCGTACCCTGACCGTACATGCCCTGGCGATCCTGGGCGGCGGCGATCAGTTCGCGCAGGTCCTTCACGCCGGAGGTGACGGCGTTCAGGCGGCTGAAATGGCGCTGCGTGCTGTGCGCGATGATGTTCGCCAGCGTGGTTTTGCCGGTTCCCGGCGGCCCCCACACGATGATCGAGGTCAGTTGGTCGGCTTCGATGGCGCGGCGCAGCAAACAGCCGGGGCCGATGATGTGCGCCTGCCCGACGAATTCATCCAGGGAACGCGGACGCATCCGCATGGCGAGCGGGCCGCTCTGCCGCTGGCGCTGCTGCCGGGCGTAATCAAACATATCGGAGGACATGGGGTTTTCCGCCTTGTGCTGAGTTGATCCGGTGAGGGGCCATTATAGCAGGTTTTGGGTGCTGCTGGTTTTGAAATGGTGGTAAAATCGGAGCAGGTGATTATTGGAGGCAACCATGCAAGCAACACCTGTGCGCTCGGTTTTTAGCGAGATCACTGATTTTCTGGCAACGAATCCGACTCCTGAAGAAATCATCGCGTACCATCTGCCGGATGACCTGCAAGCACGGGCGCACGAATTGCTGGAACTGAACGGCGAAGGCGCATTAACCGACACGGGCCGCGAGGAAATGCTCGACTTCGTGCGGGTTGAGGAAATGATGTCGCTGCTCAAGGCCAAGATGAAACTCAAGCTGAAGCGGGCGTCTGAATGGCAATAACCCAATCACAGCGGCAAATCGTTCGAGAACGCGCCAGGGACTGCTGCGAATACTGCCGGTTGCCCGCACCGGCTGGAACGGTTGCGTTTCACGTCGATCACATCATTCCGGTAAAACATGGCGGATCGGACGACCTCGACAACCTCTGTCTGGCGTGCTACAAGTGCAATGCGCACAAAAGTCACGATCTCACTGGGATTGATCCTTCAACCGGTGAGATCGCCCGACTGTATCATCCCCGCCATCAAGTCTGGGGCGATCATTTTGCTTTGCAAGCTGATATGCAGATTGAGGGTATCACACCTGAAGGACGCACCACCATTCGGGTTTTGCAGATGAATGATACCGACCGGGTCGCAAACCGCCAGATATTGGCGGAACTCGGTGAATACCCCTGCCAGACAGAATAGCTACGATTTGGCCTCCACCCCCGCGAACAAATCCCGTTCCAGCGGCCCGCGCCCGTTAGGGACCGGGTACACCCGCGTGAAATCCTGGTGACGGAACACCAGCCGCGAGAACTTATCGAACAGCGTGTTGGTCTGGCGCGGGTTCAACTGGCTGGCGTGACACTGGGCGGCGTCGTCCCACGCCTGCTGGTACTCCGAGATTTTGATGCGGGTATGGCGCGGCTGCATCTGCTCCATGACCGCCACGAGGTCCAGGTCCTTGTTTTTGCCGAGCGCGCGCGGATTTTCGCCCTGAAGCCGCAGCATCCACAGCCGTATACGCAGGCCCCAGCGCGGGAACGTGTTGTAGTACAGCTTGGCGGGCTGGTACGGTTCCAGGCCAGCGGCGATCTGGTCCGGGAACTGGTCGGGATCGGCGGCGGCGTGGAAGGCGCGCGTCGTGGTGCGGTGCATAAAAATGTGGTCGGGATGGCCGTAGCCGCCAAACGGATCGAACGTCACCACGACTTGAGGCCGCACGCGCCGGATCGTTTCCACAATGCGGCCCGTGACGATATCCTCGTCGGCCTGCCACAAACAGTCGGGGTGATCGTTGTCGGAACTGCCCATCATGCCGCTGTCGCGGTAGCCGAACGGGACGATCTCCTTGATGCCCAACGTTTCCGCCGCGCACTGCAATTCGTGCAGCCGCAGTTCGCCCACCGTCTCGAACCCGTTCATAAACTGCGGATCGACCGTGCCGACGTCGCCGTTGGTGGAACAGATCAGGGTGATGTCCACGCCACGTTGGGCGTACAGGGCAATCGCGCCGCCCATGCCGAACGATTCGTCGTCGGGATGGGCGAACGAGATCAACATGCGGTGCGCGTTATTTGCCGGTGGCTTCATCGGTGATCCATTTCAGATACTCGCGGGACCCCATGACGATGGGCATCCCGATAATTTCGGGTGTGTCGTAGCTGTGTACGATCTTGACGGCGCTCATCAAGGCGTCGAACGTTTCGGTGCGCGTCTTGATGATCATCAAAACCTCTTCTTCCTCCTGGATATCGCCTTTCCAAAGAAACATCGACTCGACCGGCACAAAATTAACACAGGCAGCCAGCTTCTCGCGCAGCAGCCGCCGCGCGATCTGGCGGGCCTGTTTTTCATCCGTCGCCGTGACCAACACGACGATGTGCTCATTAATGGGCATGTTGTATCCTTTTCCGCGCCCAGGTAAACGTGTTATCTGGCACGATTATAGCATGATCCCCCCTGGATTTCCGCAAAATGAGCACGTTAGGGGTCCACGAATGACCTGTTGCTGACTTGGGATGTGTGCGTGAAAACGGCCTCACCCCCCGGCCCCGACGCAACCGCAGGTTGCGCC
>JAFGTJ010000163.1 GCA_016934195.1 Anaerolineae bacterium
AGAGGGGGAGGCAGGGAAACACAAGGTCTTGATACTACTCCCGAAACAGCCTAATTTCGGGAGTAGTATCAGGTCTTTAAGTCCACTCTCCGCTTGCGGGGAGGGGATTCAGGGGAGGGGCTAACCGGCTTATTCCATCGTATCCGCTTCGCCCGTCAGGATTTCCAGGTCCTTGATGGCCCAGGGCTGCCCGCCGCGCGTCACGGTCAGATATTGGCTCGCCGTCCAGCCGTTGACCGGGCCGGTATCGGTTTCATACGTCACCTGCACCCAGGTCCCGTCACCGCTGCGCCCGTTGAGCACCACAAACTCGCCGCTGGGAATGCCCAGGATCACGATGCCGTCCACCGCCGGACGGTCACGCAGGTTCAGGTTTGCGCCCGGATTCAGGGTCACGATGCCGATCACGTCCTGCATCTCAAGCGGCAGTTGGGGCGGCTGTCCAGCTTCTTCGTAAAAGCCCGGCTCGATCTCGCTCGTTTCGATGAACGGCACCTGGAGGTCTACCAGGTCTTCCAATTCCATGTAGCGGTCCAGGTGCGTGAAGAAAATGTACTCCGCCGACACCCAGCCCACCGTCGAGGACCCGAACTCCTGCCGGTAGCGCACGTAAATCCAGTACGGATTGGTCGGCTGGCCGACTAACCCTTCGGTCGGGGCTTCGACCACGGCCAATACTTCCATCTGCGCCTGCGCCGGAACACGTTCCAGCACTTCGGCATTGGGATCAGGATAGCGGCGCAACTGCAAACTCACGCCGGGTTCCAGATTGACGGTCGCCAGGACCGCGTTATAGATCGGTGTGGGCGGCTGTTCGGATGCGCCGACCGCTTCGCCGGGCCGGTTGAACGGTTCTTCCGGCAGCGCTTCGAGCAGGTCTTCCAGTTCCAGCAGGAACTTGCCCTTGTATTCAAACAGCATGTAGCGGGCCGCCGTCCAGCAGCGAATATAACCGCCGTTGGGCTGGTCCCACCGCACCGATACCCACAGGTCGTTGATGGTTTCCACCACCGGGGTCGGTTCCGGCGTGGGATTGCCGGTTTCGGGCAATTCCGGCTCACCCGTGCGACCGATCACAACCACCGTTTCCCCACTGGGGATCAGGCCCATCGAGCGGGCTTCGGAATTCGGGTATTCGCGGCACTGCAAATTCGCGCCGGGGTCCAACTGGACCGTCGCCAGGATATCGTCCGGCGAACTCGTCGGCTGCTGAAACTGCGCGCCGGACTCCGGCGCTTCAGCAGGCGGCGCAGCTTCGGCGGGCGGTTGGGCGTCTACCACCAACTCGGACGCGGCGGCGGGCTGCACCTCGGCAGGCGCGGCTTCGGCGGGCGGTTCTTCCGTGATCACGGCGGACGGCGCGGCGGGCGCTTCGGTCGGCACGACTTCGGCGGGCGGCGCTTCCACGACCGCAACCGCTGCCAGTGCGCCCGCAGGCAGCAGGCTGTCGATTGTGACCAGAATTTCCGTCCCGGCTACGCGCGCGTCAAACGGCAGCGCATCCGGCCCGCCGCCGTAGACCAGCACGTTGTAGTACATTCCACCGAAATAGTCCTGGGCGGGCACGATCAGGTCAACCGGAGCGTCCGCAACGGTCACGCGCACGGTCAGCATTTGCTCGCCCACCGCCACGTCCACCGCCGCCGACTGCTGGCCGACCGCCAGATCGTTTGCCAGCACCGTCTGCGCGGCATCGACCAGCATCACAGACGCCGTTGATCCCGGCACCGCGTTAATCACCGCGATCCGGGCCATATTCGGCGCAATATTCGCCACGCCGTCCGGGAACGCCGTCAGCGCCAGCGTGCCATCACCGACATTGCCGGTCGCCGCAATGGTCAGGGCCGGGGTACTTGCTTCCAGCGTCACAACCGCCGTTGCCACCGGGTCACTCGCGAGCGGCTGGCCTGCCGGACGCAGCGCCAACGTGTAACTCCCGGCGGGCAGCGGAATATGGCCGGACATTTCGCCCAACGCCAGCGACGGCACGATCAGCAGGTCATTAGCGTAGACGTCTACAGCGGGCGCGTCGGGACTGCCGTGCGCAATACGCACCTGCACGGATTCCGCCGAGCCGTTGACCGGGGTTTCCAGGGTCAGCACCGACGGCGCGACCGCGCCATCCAGCGTCCCAAGCGCCACAAAGGTATACATCGTCCCGCTTTGCAGCGATACCTGACCGGCCTGGGCAACCGCGCTCTCGACCGCGCCGCCTGCCGGGACCATCACCAGATTTTGCAGGCTGGACCCGATATTGACCGTGCCGAACTGCGCGCCGTAGCTCACACCTTGCAGCAGCGGCCCGCCCGCCGACGTCAGCATATCGAGCGACGGCGAATCGGCAATGGCGTTGATGGCCGTCAGCCGCGCCATGCCCGGTTCCAACTCGTCCAGAATATCCTCGTACAGCGCCGCTTGCAGCGCCGACGGCGATCCCTGCGCCACCACCATAAACGCCAGATCGGGCACCAGCGGCACCGGCACCTCGATCAACACAGGCGATCCCGCGCCGGTCCCACCCTGCCGCAGCGCGACCTGGTGTTCGCCACCGGGCACGTTGAGGTGCGGCGTCACGCTGCCATATGACAGCCCCGACGCGACCAGCGCGCCGTCAAAATATACATCCACATCCGGCGCGCCGGGAACCGCGTGCAAAAACCGCACCCGCGAAAACGCGCCTTGCTGTGCCAGCGCTTCGTCGCTGGTGATTCCCGGCCCAACCAGCGCCAGCGCAAACGCCAGCACCAGCAGCCCGGTTAATAGCCATGTCCGACGATTCATTGTTTTCTCCTCGTGATTCTTTGCTAAGCACATTATTAACCGTCCATTGTAGCGCACCCGGCGCGATTGCCCAACGCCAGTTCTCCCACGCCAGGCCAACGGTAAACCATTGTTTTCCGTAGGGGCAATTCATGAATTGCCCCTGTTCATCCCTCCAACGCCTCGATCCGCAGCGCGTCCAGCATTTGCAGCGCCAACAGGTTCCAGGCAGTGAACCCGTACTGCTGTTCCGCGCCGTTGAACGATGCCCACAGCGCGCGATCCCCCTCACCCGATAGGTGCTGGTAATCACCGGGCAGCAGGCCGCAGTTGGGCAGGGATTGCGTCGCCCGCCACAGGTTGATCAGCGGCACGCCATAACTGCGCGCCAGATTGACCAGCGTGGTATTAAACGCTTCCCGGTTCGTATTGCGCACTACCGCCTCATTGGGCCAGTTGGCCTCGTCGCCGCCGCAGGTCGGGAAGGTCGTCAGGACCGGGATCACGCCCTGCTGGATCGAGAGTTCGATAATCTGGCGCATGGCGTACTCGTACTGGCCCGGTATCAACCAGTACACGTCATACAGCCCCAGGTGAATGAACGCTATCGCCGGGCGCACGCGCTCGTACTCACACGCTACCAACGACTGATCCACTCCGCACAGCGACGGATCGGCGTAAGCCGGGTCGATGGCGGCCAGCGACGTCAGGCCGGTCGTCATCGCCATGCCCTTGTACCAGAACGAGTTTGGCGCGCCGCCGACCGGCGTCATGGCGAAAAAGTCGATGGTGGGCTGCAAATCCTCGTAGGGTCCCAGGTCCGCTTCACCGGAACCCAACGGGACCATAAACGCCTGCGACCGGGTGTTGCACTCACCGATCTGGGTAAACACGCGAGCGTTATTACCCAACCGCTGCCCGCGCGCGAAAATGATCGCGGACTGCGTACCGACCGAGATCAGCGGCATATCGGCCACCGGCCCGGCAGGGATCACCTGCGGCGCGGGACTCGCGGCCCCGGCTGAACCATCGCCCGGTACGGTCTGCGGCGGCGGCGCGGCGATCACGTCCGCGCTGACCGGCAAACTGATCCCGGTGAAACCGTCCCGGTAGCTCAGATACAGCGGCGCGACCCAGCCGCGCAGCGTGCCGTCCAGCGTATGGCCCAACAACCACGCCATATCCTCGCTGCGCGCCTCGAAGACCAGTCCCGTTCCGGCAGGCAGCACCGCGAGCACGGCATAGTCCACGCCCGGCCCGGCCCGCAGATTAAGCTGGTAATCGGTCACGCCGTCCGGGTCGCCCTGGGCCTGTATGACCGCACTTCCCAATCCGGCCAGTGCGCCTGATATGATCATGATCACAAGCGCCAGCCCACTCCATCGCCGCATCATGTCGTTCCTTTCCCGTAAACTGCCAGCGGTCAGCCATCAGCGTTCAGTAAATACGTTTACTACCGGGCACCAATCGTCCATTCCCACGCAAGTATACAACAACGCGCCGCCGAATACCGTTGGCAGCGCGTTAGGAACCGGAAAAACAAGAACCGGCTTACGTGCCTTCCTGCCACTGATTGAGATATTCGACCTGGGCCGGTGTCAGCGTATCGATCTGCACGCCCATCGCTTCCAGCTTCAGCCGCGCGATTTCCTGATCGATGTCCTGCGGGATGGTGTACACCTGGTTCTGAAGCTCGTCGCTGTGCGTCAGCATGTATTCCGCGCCAAGCGCCTGATTCGCAAAGCTCATATCCATCACGCTGGCGGGATGCCCTTCCGCCGCCGCGAGGTTGACCAGCCGCCCATCGGCCAGCAGGTTGATTACGCGACCATCGGACATACGGTACTGTTCCACGAACGGGCGCACGAGACGCGGTTCGCCGGTTGCCAGCGACTTGAGGCCGGGAATGTTGATCTCGACATTGAAGTGGCCGCTGTTGGCAACAATCGCGCCGTCCTTCATGACCTCGAAGTGGTGCGTGTCGATGACGTGAATGTCGCCGGTTGAGGTCACAAATATGTCGCCAATCGGCGCGGCCTCGATCATCTTCATCACGCGGAATCCGTCCATCACCGCTTCCAACGCCTTGAGGGGGTCCACTTCGGTCACGATCACGTTCGCGCCCAAACCCTTTGCGCGCATGGCGATCCCCCGGCTGCACCAGCCGTACCCGCCAACCACCACCACGCGACCGGCCAACAGGACGTTGGTGGCGCGGATAATGCCGTCGATGGTGCTCTGCCCGGTCCCATAACGGTTGTCGAACAGGTGCTTGGTCATACTGTCGTTGACTGCGATCACGGGGAATTTCAGCGCGCCATCGTTCGCCATCGCCCGCAGCCGGATCACGCCGGTCGTTGTTTCTTCGGTGCCGCCCACGACGGTTTCCAGCAGTTCGGTCCGGTTCTTATGGAGTTCGCTCACGAGGTCCGCGCCGTCATCCATCGTGATATGCGGCTTGTGGTCCAGCGCGCGCTTGATGTGATCGTAGTAGGTGTCGTTGTCCTCGCCCTTGATGGCGTAGACCGGAATTTCAAAATGGCTGACCAGCGAAGCCGCCACGTCGTCCTGCGTGCTCAGCGGGTTGGATGCCGTCAGCACGAGGTCCGCGCCGCCCGCCTGGAGCGTGCGCGCCAGATTCGCGGTTTCGGTCGTGACGTGCAGGCAGGCCGACATCCGAACGCCTTCCAACGGGCGTTCCTTCTCGAAGCGTTCCCGAATCTGGCGCAATACCGGCATATCGCGTTCCGCCCACTCGATCCGGTAACGTCCGCCGGTTGCCAGACCCAAATCTCGAACATCATGTTCAACTGTCATTCAAATCACCTCAAACGGTTATGACTCACGTAATTCGCGCCGCCTAAGCCGTGCGCGATTTCAGATTGTAACACACTATGCGCGTCCTGTGGCTCAGGAATGCGACTTTTTTATACCCGGCCCTTCCAGAAACAGGCAGCAGCGCCGGAATCCCAGTTTTTCGTACACATGGATCGCCGGGGCATTATTCTGCCGCACGTTGAGAATCACCGGATCGATGCCCGCTTCCAACCCCGCGACCACAACCGCCGCCGTACACACCGTCGCATAGCCCATACCGCGCGCATCGGGCCGCGTGAACACATTGCCAATCGCGCCGATCCGTTCCACCGGGGACCACACATGTGTCCCTGCCGCCGCGACCAGTTCGCCGCCCTGCCATATACCGTAAAAAACGCCGTGTCCGATCTGCCAGGGGCTGAAAGCGACCACTTCCTCACCCGGTTCGGCGGCCTGTTGGTAAAGCGCGGCCAGTTCCCCCGCCTGATCGGGATTGATGCGCGCCGCACGGCCCAGGTCGGGCGGATCGAAGCGTTCCGGCTCTAACACCATGCGCCATTCCTGTTTGGCGTTGGGGCGCTCGTAATACGCATCCAGCGCCGCCTCGTTGTCCGGCAGCCACAGGTAATACATTTCGTCCGGCAGATCGACAGCATCCAGAATGGCGCGCACGCCGTCCGGTTCACCGAACGCGGTAAAAACCGGCGGATCAAAGCCCCGGTAGACCAGCAGCAGCGCGACCAGATCACCCGATTCGCCGGACTCGCCCGCTCGCCGCGCGCCATAAAACTCGCTCTGCGGCCAGAAAGCGTCATCCAGATCGCCCAGAGCATACGCCGTCACGATCCGGTCACGGTTCAGATACGCGCGGATCGCGGCTTTATCGGTGAGGCGCTGCGTATGATATCTCCGAGTCATAGCGTAGGGATGCATCCGTGTGTGCATCCGGCGGCGGGCCCCATGTGTCCCGCCCTACAACCAGTAAGAATCCGATTGATCTTATCCATTAAAGCCACGCATCCAGCCGCCCGCCGTCGTCGAACTGCGTGCGAAACCGCGTCACGAATTCTGGCAGGGTGTAGCTATGATTCTGTGTGCCGCTGCGTTCCAGCACATACGCCGCCGCCACTGATCCGATCTGGCCGCACAACAGCCAGTCGAAGCCCGACGCCATGCCCTTGAGCAGTCCGGCCCGGTACGCATCACCCACGCCGGTCGGATCGGCCACCCTGTCCACCGGGAACACCGGAACCTGGACGTGTTCGCCCTCGACGTAAATGTGCGATCCGGCATCACCTGCCGTCACGATCAGCATTTTGCCTTCGCCGAGGAACTGTTCGCGGGTCAGCCCGGTTTTCTTGGCGACCATTTCCCATTCGTACTCGTTGACGATCAGCATGTTGCAGCGCGCGATCCCGTAATGCAGATCGTCCGCTTCCAGCCAGATCACCTGCTGGCTCGGATCGAACATGTGCCGGATGCCGCCGGTAAACAGTTCGTCGGCTAATTCCAGCATAAATTTGGGATCACTGGGCGAATTCAGCACGATATCGGGCGTTTCACTGACAGCCTCGGCCAGCCGGTAGCCCTTCGAATAGGCCATCGCGCCGGTATAAAACGAGCCGATCTGGTTGTTCTCCGAATCGGTATTGACGAAAAACGACGCGCTGAACACTTCCGGGATATCGCGCACCGCCGACGTATCAACGCCGTGATCGTCCAACCACTGCCGGTATTCGGGAAAATCCCGGCCCGCCGTGCCCATCAGGATCGGGCGCTCACCCAGCAGCGCGAGGTTAAAGGCGATATTGGCCCCCGACCCGCCGCGCTCGCGGGCCAGGTCCTCGACCAAAAAGCTCAGGCTCACCCGGTCCAACGCGCCCTCAATGAAGTGATCGCGGAATTTGCCGGGAAATTTCATCAGGTAGTCAAACGCGATGGATCCGCTGACAACGATTTTCATGTAAATTTTGATCCCCATCTGGTTCAGTTGGCGGAAAAACGTCCGAAGTGTACCACTGGGTTGCAAATTAGGGCAAGCTAGGCTAGTTTAAAAACATATTTTCACCACAGAGACACAGAGAACACCGAGAAGATATCGTTTAGAGAATAGAGGCGATGTAGGCCCTCTCTGCTTTTACCATTTTTCCTCTGTGCGCTCTGTGTCTCTGTGGTGGGTTCTTTCGCGGAGTGCTAGAAAGAGGCCCCACCATGCCCCTGCTCAACCGCTTGACCGGAGATGCTAACGGTGATAATGGCGATAACGGCGATAACGGCCACCGCGAGGATGCGCCCCCACCCACCGGTATTTCGCCTATCATGCCAGGACGCACGGGCCGCCCCTCGTACTCGCTGGAAGCGCTGCGCGAACGCATCGAGGCCCAGTTCCACGAGGAAACCAGCGACCGCGCCGACATTCTGCGCGACCTGGATACCGAAGCCAAGCGCCGCGCCATGTTAACCGAAGTGGCGGATTATGTGCTGACGGTTCAGGCCGTGACGCTCACGCCGGGGGATAAAGCCAATCTGATCGACCGCGCCTACCGCAGCCTGTTCACCTTCGGGCCGCTGGACGATCTGCTGGCCGACGATACCGTGACCGAGATCGCCGTCAACGGCCCCTTCGACGTCCACGTCCGGCGCGGCATCGGCCCGCTGGAAAAATCGCCCGCCGCGTTTGCCGACCGCCCGCAGTTGGCGAATACCGTCGCCCGCGTCCTGAGAACTACGCCCAATGATATTAGCCCGTTTATCGAAACCGACGTCACACTCAAGGGCCGCACCGCGCGTATCAGCCTGATCGCGCCGCCCATCAGCGCCGACTATACCCTGACGATTCGCCTGCATCCCCGCGAGCGCGTCACGCTGGCCGGAATGTCCGAACGCTGGCGAGCCGTTCCGCCGCAGGCCGCTGATCTGCTAACCGCGATTTTGCGGGCAGGGCACGGTCTGTTGATCGTGGGCGACGTGGGCCAGGGTAAAACCACGCTGGCCGGAGCGCTGGCCCATACACTGCCCGCCGGAACGACCGGAATCGCGGTTGAGCGCGCCGCCGAACTGGACCTGCCGCCCGGATTCACGCGCCGCACTCCGGCAGCAGGCACACCGGGCGAATCCTTCGCGGATACGATCCGGGCCGCGCTGAACGATGCGCCGGAGTGGTTAATCGTGGACGAGATTCGCGGCGACGAATCGGCGGCGGTGTGGGACGCGCTCACCCGCGACCGCGCGCCGCGCTGCCTGTGGGTGTTCCGGGGAAGCTCGCAGCCCAACCGCCTGCGCAGCGCGCTTACCATGCTGATTCGCAAGACGCAGCAGGCGATCCCCCAGGACACGCTGTACGGCGCGCTGGCCCGTCACCTACCATTCGTGGCGGCGTTCAAGCGCTATGAGGGCGTGCCGCGTTTGAGCCTGATCGCGGAGTCGGTGCTGACTGGCGAAGGGGAGAACACGTCGTTAGCCTTCCGCCCGCTGATCGAGGTGCAGGACGGCGGCTGGCTGGTCACGACCAACCGCCCCACCCGCCCGCTGGACCTGCCCGCCGAATTTTGGGAGTGAGGGATCAGCGGTTAGCGTGTCGTCGGGGCGCTTCTGTGTCTCTGTGGTGAACTATTTTTACTCTTCTTGCTAAAGGAGTCCCTTCATGTCACTGCACCTGCCGCACCTCACCACCGGGCACCGCCAGATCGACCGCGCCTTTCGCATCGCGCTCGGTGATATCGCCAGCAACATCGTACCGGGGCGCGTCGGCCTGCTTAACACCGAGACACCGCTGCTGCTGGCGGGCCTGGGGTATGATACGCCCTGGGTGCGCGATACCGCCATCACTGCCTGGAACGGAGCGGGACTGCTCTGTCCGGCGGAAATACGCGCGAACCTGCTGGCCGCGCTGCGGCGTGACGGGGATCGGGTGCTGGTCACGCCGGAGAGCCAGCACGGGCAGTACTGGGATATCGTGATCTGGACACTGGGCGCGTGGTGGGATTTCCTGTTTACTGGCGACCGGGACTTTCTGGCACTGGCATTAGAAGTCACCCGGCACACGCTGGCCTATTTCGAGCGGACCGAATTTGACGCGGCCCTGAACCTGTTTCGCGGCCCGGCGGTCTATGGCGACGGCGTATCCGCCTACCCCGATATCTACGCCGAAACAAGCGCCGAGGGCGGCAGTGAGAGCGGCGGTGAATGCAATATCCTGGCCTGGACACGACACCATCCTACCCAGGTCGCGCGCCCCGGTTACGGTCTGCCGATGTTCACGCTTTCCACCAACTGCCTGTACCACCATGTCTACGTGTTAGCGCTGCGCATGGCGCGCGAACTGCGCCTCAGTCCCGATCCGGCCTGGGCGCGGCGGGCAGCGGCGATCAAGGCATCGCTGAACCGCTACTTCTGGCAGCCGGAAGCCGGGACCTACCTCTACCTGCGGGACCCGTTCGGCCACTGCGATCACCAGGAGGGTCTGGGACACTGTCTGGCGCTGCTGTTCGGCGTGGCGGACGACCGGCAGGCCGAAAGCATCTTCCTGCACCAACGCATCACCCCGGCGGGGATTCCGTGTCTGTGGCCGACCTTCGACCGCTACCAGCAGGTGGAACGCGGCGCATTTGGGCGGCACAGCGGCACAGTCTGGCCGCATATCCAGGCATTATGGGCGCACGCCGCCGCGCTCCACCGCCGGATCGACCTGTTCGCCTTCGAGTTATTCAAACTGGCCGAGCACGCCTGCCGTGACAACCATTTCACCGAACTGTACCACCCCTTCACCGGCCAGCCCTACGGCGGATTGCAAGAGGGCGGCTCCGGCCCGGATCGCAACCGCTGGCGGTCCGAGCCGCGCCAGACTTGGAGCGCGACCGGCTTTGTGCGTATGATCCTGATGGGGCTGTTGGGCCTGGGATTCGCGCCGGACGGCGTGCGCTTCAGCCCACTGGTGCCCGGCGATGTGGGCCATATCCAGCTCAGCGGCCTGCCCTACCGTGACATGCTGCTGGACATCACGGTCGAAGGCAGCGGCACACAGATCGCGGCTTTTCGCCTTAACGGGCAGCCGGGCGGATCGCCGTTCCTGTCTGCTACCGGGTCCGGCCCGCAGCGGATTGAGATTACGATGACGGATGAGTGATTTTGAGGTACTGCCATGCGCCGGATTACCGTAATCATCCTGATCACTGCCGTCCTGATTGGCCCTGAGATTTTTCACGCGAGGGCGCAGCAAACCGGGGCGCGGCAAGCAGCGCCCCTACAAAGCGCCAACAGCAGCGTACCGGACGTTAACGCATTGGCGGCGATTGTGTTTCCCGGCGTCAAGAGCGCGCCGTCACACTTTGGTGTGTATCTCGGTCACGGGCTGGTGCTGACCAACTGGCATCCCTGGACGCTCGACGGGCGCGTGTATACCGAAGCCGATCCGCCCATTTCACCGAGCCGCAGCGTCCCCGTTTACGATGCCGACGGTAACACCGATCCCGGCGAGGACCTGCTAACCCTGACCGACTGCGGCGATCAGTGGCTCCCGCTGGCGGACGCTGGCACGGACTGCGCGCCGTTTGCCCGCGTGGATGGGGCCGGGTTTGTCTTCCCAATGGCGGAAAATGCAGTGAACAGCGATCCCGTGCCGGTCGAGGCGCTGATTTACGCCAACCGGACCCACGATATCGCGCTGTTTGCGGTCGATGCCGGAACGGTTGAGGCGCTCGGCGTGCAGCCCGCCCACCTGAGCCTTGCTCCAACCGGAGCCGATCACGCCGTCGTGATCGCCTACCAGGGCGGCGACCTGATTCCCGCCACACTGCCGACCGGGACTCCGGCGCTGCTGCCGCGAGAAGATGGGGATCGCCTGGGCGGACCCTGGCGCGTGCCGTCGCTGGTCCTGACCACATTCGACCCGCTGCCGCACGGCGGGCCAGTCTTCGACGCGGAATCGGGCGATCTGATCGGGCTGACGTGGCGCGCCGGGGACGATGATCCCGCCTCAACATGGATGACGCCCGCCGCCGTATGGGGCCATGCCCTGTTCGCCGCCAACGACGAGATCAACAGCGCGGCCCTTAGCGCCGTGCTCGCGGAAACCGTCGCCGCCCCGGTGGACGGCGCGCCAACGGTGGGCGATCCGCTGGCTCCCAGCCTGGGCAACAGCGGGATCGACGTGTTACACACCACACTTGACCTGGATTTTGACCTGGACTCCGGGACGCTGCACGGAGTCGCGGCGCTGGATATGCGCGCCACGCTGCACCGGCTGTATACCTTCACGCTGGACGCGAACGGCCTGGAGATCGAGCGCGTCACGATCAACAACCAGGACGCGCCATTCGCTGCCAAACCGCTCAAACTGCTGATCCAACTGCCGGAAGCGGTCGATTATGGGACCGAATTCCAGATCATCATCACCTACCACGCCGATCTCGAACCCGTGCAGAGTCCGTTCATGCCCTATGTGCGGATCGGCCTGTACCAGTCGGGCGAGTGGGTATTCGCGCTCAACCAGCCGGACGGCGCGAGCGCGTGGTTCCCCTGCAACGACCATCCCGGCGACCGCAGCACCTACGACTTCCGGCTGCGCGTCCCGGCAGACCTGACCGCCGCTGCGAACGGGACTCCGCTGGCGGACACGGTTCACGACGACGGCACGTTTACCGCCCACTGGCGGCTGGATCAGCCCATCGCAACCTATCTCGTGGTGGTGGCGGTCGGCCCATATGCGCTGGTCGAAGACCAGACCGCCAACGGACTCCCGCTGCGCCATTACGTCTATCCCGATGCTGCCGACGCGGGGCGCGCGGTCTTCAGCTACACGGACGATACGATCCCATTGTTCGAGGACCTGTTCGGCCCGTACCCGTTCGACTCCTATGGTCATATCATCGCGCCGGTATCCGCTGCCGCGCTGGAAACCGCCACGCTCTCGCTCATGCCTGCCAGTTTGCTCGACGGCAGCGAAGAAGACAGTTTCCCACTGATGGCGCACGAACTCAGTCACCAGTGGTTCGGAGATACCGTCACGCCCGGGACCTGGGCCGATATCTGGCTCAACGAGGGATTCGCTACCCACGCCGAATGGTTGGCGCTCGAAGAACGCTACGGGCCGCAGTCAGCGTTTGCGGCACGCACCGTCTCAGAGGAAATCCTCACGCGCGGCGTCTGGCCCGATCCAATGGTCGATCCCGCGCCAACCGCCATGTTTACCGCGATCAGCTACGACAAAGGCGGCTGGCTGCTGCACATGCTGCGCCGCGAAATCGGGGACGAGGTATTTTTCACCCTGCTGCACACGTATTTCGCC
>JAFGTJ010000164.1 GCA_016934195.1 Anaerolineae bacterium
GGATCGCTGGATCACGCGGGTGGTCTTCAATCACGGCGGCGGTGATGGGAGCACGCTGCTGGCCGGGATCAGCGGCACGTATACGGGCAACGGCCTGGTATTCTGGGACGTGGCCCATCCGACAGAAGCCTACATGGGCTATTTCCGGCAGATTCACCAGATCGGCCTGGATTCCCAGCCGCTCGCCGCTGTCTTCAGTCCTGATGACTGCTGGATGGCCGTCGGCACCGGGTCGGGGGTGGAATTGTGGGGCATCCCGGCAGACTTTATTATCCCGCCCACGCCGACACCGACCGCCACCTTTACCCCGCGCCCGACCAGTACGCCCTGGCCCACACCGGGACCGTTCGAGTTATCACAAACGCCGCCGTACTACACGTCGACGCCCACCATAACGCTGACTCCTTCCCTGACACCGCTGCCGACCGCCACATTCACGCTTTCCCCGACACCGCTGGTATTGGCGATAGGCGGGCAGGCGCGCGTGCAAACCGTCGGCGGGGATACGCTCAGTGTGCGGAACGTGCCGGGATTGGATAGCGACATCCTGGCGCGGCTGGAACACGGCGCGCTGGTCACGCTGCTGGACGGTCCGCGCGAGGTGGACGGGTACGTGTGGTGGCAATTGCGCACAGCGGACGGTGTAGAAGGCTGGGCGGTCCAGGCGGCGGACGACGTGCAAACGTTGGTGCCGGTGGGGTGAATTGGCCCCTAATAAGACAAACAGGGCATTGACCGCCGCGCCGATTCGCCGCACACTGGGATAGAGACAATTGGCGGTAGGTAAAATTACCAGCAAGGGGGTGCAGATGGCAGATACACGCGATACACAGGAATCACGCGCAGTACGCAGCGGGACACGCGCCGCGCGCTGGATGGCGCGCATTGACCGACTGCCGCGTATGGTGCGGGTGCTGCTCAGCTTGGGGATCACGCTGGAACTGGTAGCGCTGGTATGGGTAGTGCTGGCGGAACTGTTCGGCATCGAACCGTTGGACCCCAATCCTGATAATACCACCGCGCCGCTGCTGCTCACGGTGCTCGCGGGCGTGGCGCTGTACGCGGTCGGATGGTGGGCGCTGGTCGGCTTCGATCTTGATCCGGCGGAACCCTGGCAGGCCGGATGCCCGGCGGTGCGCTACATGGCGGCGGGCGTGGTGTGCCTGATCGTGTTGGCGCTGTTGGTGCTGTACGGGTTGGCGATGAGATATTCCTTGTGAGAGGGCTTCTGATGCGAAAATTTTGGCTTGTAATCCTGCTGGCAGTGCCGCTGGTCCTGGTCGCGTGCGGCGGTGGTGATGATGGCGGCGGCGATACGGAACCGGATCAGTCCGCCACACCCGCGACGGTAACATCTGAGCCGCCGACATCGGTTCCGACCTGGACCCCGTCGCCGGAAGGCTGGCGGCCCTCCCCGACTCCGCCCCCGGCGACGTGGACGCCCCAGCCGACCCGCGAAGAGGTGGAAAACGTCGGGTCAGGCAATACCGGCGGCAACACCAGCGGGACCGGGTCCGGCAGTTCCAACGAACCGGCGGTGCAGCCGACCGCCGGGCCAACCTGGACGCCGCAGCCGGATTGGTGCTACGAGTTGGCTTCGATCAGCGAGGATTTCCGCATCCAGGCCGGGCAGCCGGTGACGCTGAGCTGGCAGCCGGTCACGTCATCGGCGGTGGTCACGCATTACGTGGTCAAGGTGCGGCATCCGGGCGGGGCCGATGTGTGGGCCGAGATCACGGCGGATTCGACCATTGGGCTGCCGGGCGACATTTTCAACCAGGCGGTCGCGTATGGCTGGCAGATCCAGCCATTGGACGGCGACGGCGAGCCGGTGTGCTTTCCGATCAGCGGCGAGATCGTGGTATCGTTCGAGTGATTGCGGCGTAAAAATGGGACGCGGATTCACGCAGATACACGCGGATTAAAGACCTGTCGAACCGAAAACCGGGCGTGATCGTGACGTATAACATCATGTATAATCCCGACATGATGAAAGGATACGTCAAAAGATGCGTGCCCGGTTTTTTGTTTGGCTGCTCGTAGTAATTTTTGTGATTCCGGCGGTCGCTCCGGCGGCGCTGGCCCAGGAATCCGACCCGCTGACGTGTGATGAGGGTCCCAACGATGCCCTGAACGCCGCGCAAGCCGCGCGCGATGCGGGCGAATTGGCGCAAGCGTTGGAACTGGCAGTTCAGGCCGAAGCGCTGTGCGCCGACAGCGTGATCCGCTATACGCAGGCGCTCACGCTGCGCACCGAAATCGAGCGGTTAATCGAGCAGCAGGAGCGCGAGGAATTCCGCGCCGCTGTCATGCCCGGTCTGGTGGACCTGGGCGATTACGCGCTGTTCATGCGCTGTGAGGGCGCGGGCAGTCCCACGATTATTTTTGAAAACGGCTTCGACAACTCCCTGGACACCTGGGACCCGGTGCGGGAACAGGCCGCCGCCATGACGCGCACCTGCGTCTACGATCACCTGGGAGTCGGGTACAGCGACGTGGTGGCCGACATTCGCCAGCGCACCACCCAGGATCAGGTAGACGATCTGCACCAACTGTTGGCCCTGGCCGGGATCGCGCCGCC
>JAFGTJ010000165.1 GCA_016934195.1 Anaerolineae bacterium
ACCGGGAACCGTCACGCGCTGGCTGGACGTGGGGATCGCGGCGGTGATCGCGGGCGTGATCGGGGCGCGGGCGCTGCACGTCGCGTTGGAATGGTCGTATTTCACCGATCACCGGAACGAAATCCGACACCTGGAACTGGGTGGGCTGGCGTGGCATGGCGCGCTGCTGGCGGGCATCCCGGCGGCGCTGATCATGGCACGGCTGCGGCGAGTCGATATGCGCGCCTGGAGCGATGCGGCGGCGCTGGTCTGGCCGGTCGGGTTGATGGCCGCGTGGCGCGGCTGTCGCGGGGCGGGCTGCGGCTACGGCTACGAGGTCAAGACGCTGGCGGATTGGCCGGATTGGTTGGTCGAAGAACTGCCGGATGTGTACGGCTTCATCGCGCCGCGCCTGGATTTGGCCGCCGGGGGAATCCTGTTCGGCGGGGCGCTGCTGATCCTGGCAGTGCTGCTAACGTGGCGCGGCTGGCTGCCGGGTCTGCGTTTTTGGGTGATCCTGGGGATTGGCAGTTTGGGGTTAGCGCTGTTCGGATTCTTCCGCGCCGATCCCGCGCATCTGTGGCTGGATCACCGTACCGATCAAGTGCTGGACCTGATCACGCTGCTGCTGTGTACGCTCACGGGATCGGCGTTGTGGCTTTGGGACCGACGGGCACGGCCCAATACCTTAACTTTCTAAAAAAGATGAGGCGCTCATGATTAACACGACACATACTGTATCGACGTTCAAATTGGTGGGGGTATTGGCCCTATTGATTTCGCTGTTTTCGTATTGCGAGTCGATACAAACTCATGCGCAAGAGACAACGAAATATGTTTCCGAGCTTGCGTGGAAGTCTGACGGTAGCATTCTGGCTGTTGGTTACAGCGACGGATCAATCGAGTTAGTCAACAGCGCCACCGGCATAATAGAGCAAACTATGGTAAGTGAACATGCGGGTGCTGTTGTAGCTCTGGCATGGCATCCCACAACCAGTCAATTATTAAGTGCTAGTGTTGACAGGCTTCTACTTTGGGATTTGGTGACAGGTAGTTCGTATGAGTTAGCTCCTACCTCTTGGTTTAGTGCAGCAACATGGAATACGGATGCCAGCCGAATCATTGGATTCTCTGCAACAGGTCAGTTCACATGGGATGCCCAAACACTTCCTCCTCAACCCATACCTGGCGACGCAGGAGAACTCCCAATTCACGCTATAGTCTGGAGTCCCGACCGAGATCAAGTTGCAACAACAGTTCTCGGAAATGTCATTTTAAGAAATCCCTCAACGCTGGAACGGGGGCCCCTGATTGACAATGGGGGGAATGGAGAGTTGGCATGGAGTTCTGATGGACAGTGGCTTGCGACTAGCGATTGGTTGAATGCCATTCGAATATGGAATGTTTCGACTGGTGATTTTCAACAGGAGCGTCTCATCCAACCAGCTGTGTATGACGCACCCACTTTGGACAATCCTTTCAGAAATATCAAGGCTCTGAAGTTTGATGCCAGCGGCGAAGAGATTCTCAGCGTGACTGGGACTGGCGTCTTCACTCGATGGGATATCGCCACAGGCCAGACTTTGCAGGTATATCAACTGCCTGACGCTTCCATACGGGAGGAAGAGTTTAGTCCGGATGGCACCCTTTTAGCCTACGGCGGCGAAAGCGGCACCCTAGAAATTGCGCCCATCTTACTTTTCCCTGACGATTCTGAATACGGTATTTCCAACCAGACCATCACCGACAACTAAGTACAATCACGGAAATTCTACCGGGTGTTTTTGTAGGGGAGCTGCTTGCTGCACCCAATTGATCCGACAGAATCAATCTGATCATACTTTAGTCCGCCTCTACGTCTTCCAAATTGATATCCACGTCCTCAAGCAAATAGTTCCAGGTGGCGGCGGTGTCACCCTCTAACACCGTGCCGAGCCAGTATTCCTCGATCTCGTCGCGCAGACTGCTCCACAACGCGGCCCGCTGCGCGGCGGACAGCGCCCGGAACGCTTCCGGCGGCTGGACGTTGACCTGCCATTCGATGATTTCCGCTTCCGCTGCGCCGGTTGGGGCCTCACGAATCACGACGTTGACGGTGATTTCCAAAGACGTTTGCTGAGGCATGGCGGTACAATCTCCCCACTATTGTTTACCTTTTACCTCATCCCCTAAATCCAACACGGTTTAGATAAGGGCCGAGCAGTGGTCCAGGACTGTAGGGCGGGACCTGTGTGTCCCACCGCTGATGGCGATCTGACGGTTGCCCGGAGGCACACGCGGGTGCCTCCCTACAGCGTTAACTAAACCGTATTGCCCCTAAATCCCGCGTATGCTGCGCATACGACCTCCACACGCGGAGAGGGGGACTTGAGGCTTTTGCCGGGGGGTGAGGCTACCGTATCCGGCGATCCTCCGGCGGAGTCCCGGCAGACTTGACCGCTGCACCGCCGGGTGTATCATCCACGCCCAGGCTCTTGTAAAAGTCGGTATCGTAGGCGCGCGTCTTGACCACCACCGGCATCGGGACGGCGTGCCCCAGGATGATCGCCTGCTGTTTGGTGTCCAGCCGGGCCAGGACTTCGCGCAAGCCGCCCGCGCCGCTGATGCCCATCAGCACGGCGTTGATATCGCGCTCGTTGTCCAGCAGCGCCGTGACGCGCGTCCCGATCTGGCTCATGACTTCCTCGTCGATACCGCTGGGCCGCTGGTCCACGATCAGCAGCGTGACGTTATACTTGCGTAACTCGCGGGCGATGGTGCCAAAAATCGTCTGCCGCGCGATCAGCGGATCGAGGAATTTATGCGCCTCCTCGATGGTGATCAGCAGTTGGGGCGGCTCCATCGCTTCGTCACCGAGCGCCTTTTCGACCTTTTCCACGTACAGGCTGTGAATGCGCCGCGTGAGATAATTGGCGACCAGGATATACGCTTCTAACGCGCTGCCGTAGCGCCCGAATTCGAGCACGACGCTGGTCCGCCGCTCGATATATTCCAAAATTTTACGGGCCGAGTCCTCCAGCGTTTCGCGCACCAGGAACCCAAACCGCTCGAAGCGCTGCACGCGCCGCTTGAGCGCCAGCACCGACGAGAAACTGGCCACGAGTTCTTCCTTGAGCAGTTCCAGCGTGTCGGCGTCGGCGTCGATCAGTTTCTTGATCCACGCTTTTTTCCACAGCTTTTGTAATTCGTAGGCCGCGTCGATCATCGAGTCGGAGAGGTCCAGCGTGGTCTTGAGCATGGCGAGGTCTTCCGGCTCGATCTCGTCATACCCGACCGTGACGACGTGATCGTATTTGGCCTGGCGGCGGCGCGTGGCTTCCTCGTCCAACGTGAAAATGGCGACCTTGCTGCCGAACAACTGCCGCAGCCCCTTCACCTGGCTGCCGCGCTCGTCCTTGACCGACCAGCCGTAATCGTTGTGCATGTCAAAAATCAGGTTGACGGCCACGTCATTTTTGATGGTCCCGGCCAATAGGATGCGCGTCAGGAAGCTTTTACCCGTGCCGCTTTTGCCAAATACACCGACCGACCGTTCGACCAGCCGCCGCAGGTCCAGGTTGACCTGGGTCTGTTCGAGTTCGAGCGGCGTGCCGACGTAAAAATGAGTCGCGTCTTCCTGCCCAAATACGTCGTTAACGTCCGCTTCGGTGGCGATCTCGACTGGCATAAAGTGCCCCGGAATGGTCTTGACCGGGCGCGGTTCGCCTTCTTCAACCTCGATGGTCAGCATCGGCGTGATGTGAATCGTGCCGAATGCCGCCGTGCCGACGTAAATTTCGGCCAGAAACGGGTCGCTGAGATCGGGCGGATCGCTGCGAATGGCGGGATTGGTGGCGTCCAGCATGATATCGGTGATCATGCAGAAAAAGCGCTTGCTCAGCCCGCGCACCACCACGTAGCGCCCGACCGCTAAATCCTCGATGGGATATTCGCGGTCCAGCTTCACGTCGAGGCCCTTGCTCAGCGAGCCGCCGACCACCACGCCGAGCCGCTGTCCGGCGAGCGAAAAGGCCAGACCGCCCACAGAGGCGGTATCGGTGCTGTTATCACGCGGGAACCATTGATCCAGGTTGTCGGAGGAGTCGGCCATATCACGTCCTTAAGCAGTTAGCTATCAGCCGTCAGCGGTCAGCAGGTACTTCTATTTGTATGCGGGAATTGTGTCAAAAATCAAGAACATGCGTTCCAAAATTATATCACAAGCCCAGGACCTTCACAATCACAAATTCGGTCAGGCGGATAAACAGCACCACCTCGTTATACACCCGGCTCGGCACCAGGGGATAGCGCGCCCGGTAGAATAAATCCTGCCGCAGACTCGCCAGCGTTTTCATGCGGCGGACGGTGTGGGGATCGACCGGTCCCTGCGGCGCGAATTCTTGCAGCAGCGCGACGGCCTTATCCGGCGCGGGAACCCGTCCCGGCTGGTCGCAGTCAAAACGCGAGGGGGCCAGCGCGCCGTACAGGTGATCCCAGATCGTCCAGCATTGGATAAACACCCACTCGATACGCTGCCGCCGGAATGCGTGTTGGGCCAGGATCAGGAAATAGCCCTGCTGGAAATCGCGCAGCCAATCGGGGTTTTGGATGCGGGTATACACGCGATTCATGCACTGGGCGAACCCGTTTTCCACCATGCCGCGCCGGGCTAAGGTGCTGGTTGATACTGCCGAGCGCAGCACCCCGCCCCATTCGTATACGCGGGGATCATACGGGATCACGGCGTCGGGGTCCCCGGCCAGGAACACGTCGCGCCCGGTGAACAACGACAGCAGCAGCAGGATATCGGCCAACGCCGGTTCGTCCGGTCGGGGCCACCCGATCACGGCGCGCGGCTCCTCCAGGGGAATATCCACTTCGGCGGTGACGGCGTGCCCGCCGGTCCCGCCCTGAATATGGAATTCAGAGTCAAACGATACAAGATGCTGCAACCGTCCTACCTGCGTCGAATAGTCCGATCTCCGGCTGAACCGGTAGCCGCCGATGGTCATTTCCGGGGTCCAGGACGGGAATTCCAGGTTATAAACACTTTTAAGATTCATGGTTTAACCGCATCACTTTAGCCGCTGCTCGCCACGCCGCCCTTAATCGTAATGCGGATATGCCAAAAGTACCAAATTGTCCTACTCGAACAACCCCGCGACCGGCAGTTCAAGGCCGGGAATCACATCGCCGCCGCTGAGCGTATCCTCTACGCCCAGGCGCGTGATCTGCTTGCTGCCGGGCGTATGAATCGTGACGGTCTGGCCTTCCGGCTCGATCACCCACACCAGCCGCGCGCCGTCATCCAGATAACGCGCGATCTTGCGGTCCACCTCGGACAGCCGGTCGGTGGGCGACACGATCTCCGCGATCCAATCCGGCACCAGCAGCAGCGGCTTGTCTTCCCAGTCGGGCACATCGGCGGCTAACCGGGCCAATCGCGCCGCCGTCACGAACATCACGTCCGGCACACGCGATCCCGTGACCCAGTTGGTATCCTGAGTCAGCACAAACGGCGTTTCAATGAAAACTTCGCCCAGGGTATGCGCGTCCACATAATCGGCTACCGCCCGAAACAGGCGGCCCGCGATCCGCGAACTGCGCGTAATTTGTGGCGCGATCTGTGACGGGACCGGCACGATCTCCCCTTCGATCATCTCAAACGGTCCGCGCTCGTCGTACCACTGCATAAATTGTTCGAGCGTGATAGGCGCTGTACTCGTCTTAACCATGTGATCCGCTCCCTGCAATTACCGCCTATCCGTACATTGTCTGGGCGCGGCAAGCAGCGCCCCTACGGAGACGATTGGCGGATAGATACTTACTCGGCGGGTTTAATCAAGCGCAGCAGATGTTGCAGCCGGGGTAAATCGTGACTCAGCAAGCCCGCCAAGCGCCGTCCCGCCGCCACCAGGAACGCCCGCCGGTCCGCTTCGGGACGCGACCGCGCCGCGTGCAGCAGCGCCGCCGCCGCCAGTTCCTCGGTCGGGACTTCGCCGGTATTCAGCACCAGCCGCAAAAAGTCCAGCCGTTCGGTGAAGCGCACCACCGTTTCCTGGTCGCACAACTGCACCGGGTCCAGGCTCAGCGGCGGGCGCGGCGGCAGGGTGTGGTACACCTCGCGGAACCGGATAAAACCGACGTTTACCGCGCTGATCTCCACCGGCACCATGCGATTCTCGCGCTGGTCGCGGGCCGCGCCGGTCGTCATGTTGTTGGCGAGGATCAACTGGCGGACCAGCGGATCGTCGTCGATGCTGATGGCGTGGATCAGGCCGATCACGTCAATGTCGTCGTGCTGACCGTGCCGCGTGCGGATAAACGCGCCAAACGAGGGTTGGCCGATTTCCTGGCTGCGCGTGCCGCACACAAATCCGACCGTGCTGGCGCGTAACACCTGTCCAATGATGGGTTGTTCCTGTACTTGTTCGCTCATGATTTTTATGTCCCTGGTGATACTCTTGGGCGCGCGCGAACCGGAGGTTCGACCGCAGCGCCCCTACAAATCGGTTCGGAGGGCGCGGCAAGCAGCGCCCCTACAATATCGGTTCGGAGGGCGCGGCAAGTAGCGCCCCTACCTGTTCCTGGCTGATAGCTGACGGCTGATGGCTGATCGCTTACTAAAATCCGCGCTTCTTCTGGCCGTAGCGCGTGCGCCCGTGCCGGACGATCTTGGCTTCCAGCTTTTCGGACTGTTCGACGTCCTGGACGTTGCGGCGCAGCTCGATCTCGATCATCTCGTTTAACTGCGTGCGCTCGTGACCGCGCACTACCGCGATCTCATCGGCGCGGGTCAGGGCATACGGGTAGCGCCACATCAGGCCGCACTGATCGTATACCAGCGCGTGGACAAAAGCCACCACCGCCGGATCGCGGGCGACCCACATCGGAATTTCCACGCGCGCGAGTTGGTGCTGGTCTATCCCGCCCACGTTCAGGTAAAAGAACGCGATCTCGTAGTTCGCGCCCCGGTCGTGGTAATACTTGTTCTGCGGCGACTGCTGCACCATCAGCGCGGACCGTTCGCCCGGTTTCAGCAGGCGGAACATCAGTCCCCGGTCGTTCAGCCCTTCCAACGCGCCGTTGGTGGTCAGGTTGGCGCGGCGCACGTCGGACTCGTCCAGGCTCATCAGGTGCAATAACGCGGTGATAAACGCGCTGGTCGGACGGTCCACGTAACCGGCCAGCGCTGCAAACCGTTCGTGCTCGCGCTGCATATGGGCGTGGGTATCGTGCAGGTGAATCACCGCGCCCAGGTAATCGCCGCTCAGTTTGTCGCCTTCCGGTACGTCCTTGCCCACCCAGAACAGCAGCGGCCCGTCGCTGAGCGCCACCAACGGACATTCGCACGCATCGCGGCGGTGCCACGATTCGCGGGCGAGTATCTGCATCTCGATCACGTTCCGGCGCGCATTCACGGCGGTGTTGGTGATCACCTGGCCGCGCTGGTCGCGCAGCATGGTTTCGGTGTAATGCAGGCGCGGCTCGGTGATCTGATCCGGCAAATCGTCGCTGCCGTGATGGTACACAAAAATACCGATGTTGGTCAGGTAATACAGCGCGGCGACGTGCAGGCTGGGGTATATCTGCGATCCGTCCACCGCGACCAGGGTGGCGCGTTCCGGCACGGCGGGCAGCGGGTAGGCGCGGTTGACAGGCTCGTTGATGACCGGCTCCGTGTCTGGCGGAATGGCACCGGCAGGAGCCGCGCCGCGAAAGCCTACGTCCCGCTCGCGCGCCAGCACGATCCGCTTACGGATGGCGTCCAGATCGTCCAACGCCTGAAGCCACTGCCACGCGATCTCGGCGCGCTCGCTGAGGTCCAGATTTCGATGCGCCAGCGCCCGACCCATACGCTCTACTTGTTCCTGTACTTTATTTAATTCCAGCGTCACGGGGAACTCTCCCGACCCGAATTTTTTAACATTACATGAGTCAGTGTAGCACTAATGTTCTGCTGCGTCAAGTAGGCAGGCGAAACAAAATGTTGCTATACTGCAAACAACACCGTATCCCATACGGAGATAATTCTATGCGACGATATTTTCTCCCGTTCACAACCTTTTTGCTCATTGGTATGCTGCTCGCGCCGGGAATGCCTGTTCGATCCGTGCGGGCGCAGGGACCGTATCCCCTGCCCGCCGACCTGTTCATCCTGACGTCGGAGCACCGCCTGATCCAGATCGATGCGGCCAGCGGCGCGCAAACCGACCTGCTCTCGCCGGACCAGTTCGTGATCGATTTCGACGTCTCGCCGGACGGCGAATGGCTGGTCTACCGCACCGATACCAACATGGTGATTGTCTCGCAGATCGGGACCGGCAGCGGCTACGTGCTGGAATTTTTCGACGTGGCCCCGCTGCCCGCCGACCCTGATCAGCAAACCATCGTCTGGTCGCCGGACGCGAGCGCGATTGCCTACCTGACCTACCAGGGCGCGCGGATCGCGGAACTGGGCGCGGGCGAATACGGCGAAGCGGTATTCAGTGACATACCGGGCCAGTGGCGGGACCTGTTCTGGGCCGATACGCACACCCTGGTCGCCAGTGACGAGTCGGGCGCTACCTCAAAGATCACGCCCAGTGTCAGCGGTCAGCACGGCCTGTTTTCGGTCGAAGCTGCGCCGGACGCGATTCTGCTGCAACCTACTTCATTTGCCCCGGTTGCGCTGAGTCCGCAGGGCGTGCAGTTGGCCGACCAGCAGATCGTACCGGGCACGGCGGGATCGCTGGCGGTCAGTTGGGGCGCGCTGCCGCCGCCGGAAATGGCAACCACCGGGGCCGCTGCAACGACGGTTTTGCCTGCCAGCCTGACGTACCTCGCGCCGGACGTGGCAGGCGTGGATCAACTCTGGCAGCTTGCCGCCGGGACTCAACCCGTTCGCGCGCTCACGGCAGAAGCGGTCCCGGTGCTGGCGTATGCCGTTGCGCAGAATGGGACGGTCGCGTATGTGGCGGGAAATGAACTGATCACCGCCGCGCCGGACGGTTCCAACCGCTGCGTATTGGCCGCGCTCACGCTTGAGAGCATGATACCATCGCTGGACTGGCATCCCGGTGGTTTCCAGATCGCGTATGCCGATCAACAGGGCGTCTGGCTGGTCGAATCGGACGGATCAACCGGGCCGCGCCTGCTGGTGCGAAACAGCATCGGGACCGATCCGGGCACATTTCGGGTCTATCTCAATCCCCGCTGGAGTCTCGACGGATCGCGTCTGCTGCTGACGATGGGTTTATATGAGGGCAGCGGGCTGGTACTCGCGGACACCTTCACAGGCGCGATCACCGAACTGCCCAACGCTTACACCGGCCAGGGCCGCTGGACCGGTGACGGGCGCGTGCTCGTCTGGGGAGCCAGCCAGGGCGGGTACGGAGTGGCGGGCCTGTACCTGATCGATCCGGCCACGCCCGACGCCGCGCCGACCGCGCTGCTGGATTCGACCGTGCCGGTGGTGGACGTTGTGCCGGGTGCGAACGGCAGTTGGTTCGCGTTGGTCGCCAGCACAGCCAACATGGGACCGCAGTTTGTGCGCGTATGGCGGGCCGACTCGCTGGAAGGGCCGTTCGCGCCGATGTACGAGTTGCCGGATGCGGGCGGATTCGCGTCCCAGGCCCGCCTCACGCCGCCAGGACCGGGCCAATCCGCGCTGGCAGCGGGTTTGCGCGGGATGACGTGGAGCGGGCAGAGCATCGCGTCCGGCGATCTGGTGATCGTCAATCTGCAATCCGGCGCGGCGGTCCAGGTGCAGACATCCGGCCCGGCGCATGATGTGCGGTGGCAGTGATGAGTTATGAGTTAGTGGTGATTAGTTGTTGGTTATTGGAAGGGCACGCCCTATACCCTGACTAAAAACCAACAACCAATAACAAACAACTACCAACGAAAGGAACTCCGTTATGGCCGAGCGACTGCTGGTCATCGAAGACGAAATACGCATCGCGCAGTTTCTCCAACGGGGCCTGATCTACGAAGGCTACCGCGTGGACGTGGCGTATGACGGCGTGACCGGCCTGGAAATGGCCCGCGACCAGCCGCCCGATCTGGTGATCCTGGACTGGATGCTGCCGGGATTGGATGGGTTAGAGGTCTGCCGCCGGTTGCGCGCCGCCAGCGATGTGCCGATCCTGATGCTGACTGCCAAAGAAGACATCCAGGACCGCGTACAGGGCCTCGACGCCGGAGCCGATGATTACCTCGTTAAACCGTTCGCGTTCGACGAACTGCTGGCGCGGATTCGGGCCTTGTTCCGGCGCGTACAGCCCTCCTCGCTCCCGGAAGTGCTGCGCTTTGCGGACCTGGAACTGGATACCGGCACGCACCGCGCCCGGCGCGGCGAGCGCTACATCGACCTGACCGCCAAAGAGTACGAACTGCTGGAACTATTCATGCGCAACCCGCGCCGCGTCCTGACCCGCGACCTGATTTTCGACCGGGTGTGGAGCTACGACTTCGGCGGCGAAAGCAACATCATCGAGGTGTACGTGCGCTATCTGCGCCAGAAAACCGAGGAGTCCGAGAGCGAACCGCGCCTGATCCATACCGTGCGCGGCGTGGGCTACGTGCTGCGCGAGGAAGAATAAAAAACGGCCTCACCCCCAACCGGTAGCTCCGCAAAATAACGTGATCGGTAGTTTACCCCTATCCCCCGACGCGCCTCCGGCGCGCGCCCCCTTTCCCCGCAGGCGATACT
>JAFGTJ010000166.1 GCA_016934195.1 Anaerolineae bacterium
GCCTTCGAGCGCCTGGAACTCGATCCGGGCATTGCGGCCATCATGCGCCAGCCCGAACTGGAACTGACCGTCACCGTGCCGGTGATGATGGATGATGGCGAAGTGGCGACCTTTCGGGGTTACCGTGTGCAGCATTCGTCGTCGCGCGGTCCGTGCAAGGGCGGGATTCGCTACCATCCCGACGTGGACCTGGACGAAGTGCGCGCGCTGGCAACCCTGATGACGCTCAAGTGCGCGGCGGTGAACCTGCCGTTCGGCGGGGCAAAAGGCGGCGTATCGGTCGATCCGGCGCAGCTTTCCACCCGCGAACTGGAACGCCTGACGCGCCGTTTTGCCACCATGATCCTGCCGATCCTGGGCGGCAAACGCGACATCCCGGCTCCTGACATGAACACCAACGAACAAACGATGGCGTGGTTCATGGACGCGGTATCGTCGCAGCAGGGCCACTACAGCCCGGAGATCACCACCGGCAAGCCGATCACGTTGGGCGGCAGCCAGGGCCGCACCGAGGCCACCGGGCGCGGCGTGGCAATTGCCACCGTCGAGACGCTGCGCAAGAAGGGCCTTGATCCGGCGGACGTGACCGTCGCCGTGCAGGGCTTCGGCAACGTGGGGCAGTTCGCGGCCAGCATCCTGTCGGAAGAATACGGTTCCAAGATCGTCGCCACCAGCGATCTCGGCGCGGCGATTTACAATCCTAACGGCCTGGACATCCCGGCGGCGCTGGATCATGTGCATCACAGCCCTGGACGGCTGCTGACCGGCTTCGGTGCAAACGGCGAGGTGGACACCATCACCAACGCCGAACTGCTCACGCTGGACGTGGACGTGCTGATCCCGGCGGCTATCGAGGGCCAGATCACCAACCAGAACGCCGACCAGATCAAGGCCGGGATTATCGTAGAAGGCGCGAACGGTCCCACCACTTTCCAGGCCGACGCCATCCTGCGGGATCGCGGCGTGACCATCATCCCCGATATCCTGGCGAACGCGGGCGGCGTGATCGTCTCCTACTTCGAGTGGGTGCAGGACTTGCAATTCTACTTCTGGGAGATCGAAGAAGTCCGCAAGCAGCTTCACAAGAAGATGAGCACCAGCTTTGAAGAAGCCTGGGTCATGTCGCAGCAACGCGGCGTGGATATGCGCTCCGCCGTGTATATGCTGGCGATTGAGCGCGTGGCCTCCGCCATCCAAAAGCGTGGTTTCTTCATGGCGTCAGGGGTCTAAAGGCATGACCAACACCGCCGCCGATCAGTCTCGTGATCAGCCCAACGATCAGCCCAATTCGGTGCTGTACCTGGCTGACGCTGCCCAAACCATACGGGAAGAAGCGCTGGCAAGTGCGCGGGCAAAAATGGCCGTCCCCGACCGTGATCTGCCGCTGGCGCAGTTGCTCGAACGCGCCGACTTTCTGGATTATGTCACCTATGGGCTGGCAACGGGCATCGCGGCGGTGTTGGCATCCCATGATTCGGGCATTCAGGCGATTTATATGTACGACCCGGCGGGCAACCCCGGCGGCAGTTCCGGTAACGTGGGCGGCAATCCCGGCAGTGATGGCGTGCGCGCGTCCCTGGCAGTCCACCAGTTGATCCGGGTGGGCAGACCCTCGGCGGCGCTGGAAATACTCATCACGGCGCTGGATCACGCGCTGTTGGCGGCGCTGCGCGACCTGCCGGTGTGCGCCGGGCGCGCATTCATTCTGGACGCCAGCCTGATCAGCGACGCGGACGCCGCCCAGGAACGCGGCTATGCCGCGCTGTTAAACTCGATGTTCGCGCCGCCGCTGAAGGTCTGGGAGCGCGAGACGTAAAAAACAGCCCCTATCCCCCAAACCCTCTTTTCCCATCAAAGATGGAGAAAGGGGGATTCCTTAGGGATGGGCTAATCGCCTACCCACTCGCCGCGATCTGCACAGCGGGCAGCAGCGTCTTCCCGCTGTCCCGGTCGATCCAGCGAATTTTGTCGCTAGGGAAGCGAATCCAGATGTCCTTATCCGGCGCGACCCGGAAATCAGGGTGCGTCGATACCTTGATAATGTCGCTGCCGATCTGGATCGTCAGCAAATTCTGCGATCCCAGCGGCTCGACCACCAACACCCGCACTTGTAACGCATCCTCGGCGGGTTGGTTCAGCGCTTCCATGTTTTCGGCACGGATACCGACTACCACCACCTCGCCATCCCGCGTCAGCAGCGTATCGAGCATCTCCGGCACCGGAATCAAGCCAAAGTCGCCAATAAAAACGCGCGCCGCGCCGTTTTCGCGCCGGACCTGCCCTTGCAGGAAGTTCATGGGCGGCGTACCGATAAAACCGCCTACAAAACGGTCGGTGGGCGTATCGTACACGGTCGAAGGCGAGTCGCACTGTAAAATTTTGCCATCGCGCATCACCGCGATCCGGTCGCCCATGCTCAGTGCTTCGATCTGATCGTGTGTCACGTAGATCGTGGTGACTTTGAGTTCGGCCAGCAGGCGCTTGAGTTCGGCGCGCATTTCCAGGCGCAGCAGCGCGTCCAGGTTGCTCAACGGTTCGTCCATCAGCAGCACTTCGGCCTGGACCGCAATCGCGCGGGCGACGGCGACACGCTGGCGCTGGCCGCCCGACATCTGCGACGGGTAACGGTCCAGAAAATTCTCGATATGCAGCAGTTCCGCCGCCTGCTGCACGCGCGCGATCATCTGCGGCTTGGGCATTCGCTGCATCTTGAGGCCAAACGCGATATTGTCGAACACCTTCATGTGCGGGAAGATCGCGTAACTCTGGAACACCATCGAAATCCCGCGATCCTTCGGCGGCAGGTACGTCACGTCCCGATTGCCGATCATGACGCGCCCGGAATCGACGAGTCCCAGGCCCGCCACCGCGCGCAGCAGCGTTGTTTTGCCGCAGCCGCTCGGTCCCAGCAGCACCACAAATTCCTGGTCGTGGACCGTCAGACTGACATTATCGACGGCGGTCACTTTGCCAAACGTTTTAACGGCGTTTTCAATCCGAATCTCAGCCATAATGGAATCCTTCTGAGTTATGGGTTATGGGTTATGAGTTATGGGTTGTTAGTGTTGAGTTATTGGTTCTTGATCGGTCTGTTCAATGCAGTGTGGTGTGCTAACCGATCACCACGAATTGCACCGGGAACCACTAACCAGACAATCCTTACTAAAAACCCAAAACTAAAAACCAACCACCTATTTCGTAATCTGGCCCCACATATTAAACAGGTAGCGCCGGACGAAGAATATAAAAATCAGCGACGGCACCAGCATGAAGAACCCGCCCGCAAACTTGAACGGATCGCCCGATTTGTCCAGCGTGTACAAAATTCGGGCCGGGAGCGTGCGGTTATCCAGCGTGAGCAGAATGGCCGCGAACACTTCGTTCCAGGACATGACAAAGGTGAAAATCGCCGCCGCCGCGATCCCCGGCAGCGCCAGCGGCAGGACCACGCGCCGGAACGCCGCCACCGGGCCGCAGCCAAACACTTTGGCCGCTTCTTCCAGTTCCACCGGGACGCTGGCAAACACGCTGGCAATCACCAAGATCGTCGTAGGCAGCGTCAGCGCGGTATGCATCAAGGCCAGACTATACACCTTGTCGAACATATTCCAGTCGCGGAACTGTTCGGCCAGCGGCACCGCCAGGATCACAATGGGAAAGGCGCGCACCGCCAGAATCCCTAAGCGGAAAGCGTCCCGGCCCGCGAACAGGTAGCGCGAGATCGCGTAGCCAGTCGGGGCCGCAATCGCCGTTGAGAGCGTCAGCGTAAACACTGCCACGACGATACTATTTTGCGTCGCGGTCAGGATACCTTCCGTATCAAGGAAAAATTCCATTGTTTCGGTTGAAAACGGGACCGGCGCGACATGCTTGGGGTAGCTGCGCACGTCGGCGCGGGTGCTGAATGCCATCGTGCCGATCAGCCAGATCGGGAGCAAAATCCACAGCGAAATCAGGATCGCCAACCCGTAGACGCTCACGCGCCGGAGTTTGCGCGCCCGGATCGCGCGTCTCTGCGCGGCATCCAGTCCGCGCCTCGTTGAAGTCACGGTACCAGCGCTCATTTTTGGGTTGCCCTTTCTTCTTGCGTGCGGACGGCGCGAAGATAGAACACGGCCACTCCGAGCGAGATCAGCATGATAAACCCGGCATAGGCCGCCGCCACATTCGGATTGTTATAGGTGCCCACCTCGTACCAGCGGTAGGTTTCGTTCGCCAGCACCGTAACCACTTCGCCGCCGGAGATCGCCACCACCACCGCGAACACCTGGAACGCCAGGATCGTTCGCAGGATCAACGCCACCTGCAAACTGGGCATCAGCAGCGGCAGAATGATATGGCGCAGGCGCTGCCACAGGTTCGCGCCGAACAACTGCCCGGCCTCGATCAGTTCGCCGGGAATCGCCTGCAAGCCGGATACCACGATCACCATCACAATCGACGTGGCCCGCCAGACTTCGGCCAGCACAATCGCCAGGATAATATACTGTTTGTTTTCATTTGAAATGAAAATATAGGGCTTGTCGATCAGGCCCAACCGCTCTAGAAACGAGTTCAAAAAGCCGCGTTGGGTGAAAATCGAGAACCAGACCAACCCCGCCGCCAGGTCGGAAACACCAAGCGGGATCGAAAAAATATACAGGAAAATGGTATTCCCCTTCAGGCGCGATTGCAGCACCAGCGCCATGATGATCGCCAGCGTGAACTGCACCGGCAGAATCAGCACCATCAGGAGCACGGTGGTTCGCAGCGACTCGGTGAAGCGGCGGTCGTTGACCATACGCTTGATGTAGTCCAGCGTCCACTCTTTGGCCCCTTCGCCCTTATCCACGCGCCCGGTGGTCGAAATGCGGGTATCTTCCACGAATACCGGGCCGCGTTTGACCCACCCTTCGAGCGTGTCGCCGTCCGCCGTTTCCGCCGTGATCTTGAACCACTGGGCCGGTTTCGCCAACAGTCCCCCGGCCACGACGCCGCCTTCTAATTCATCCCAATCGGTGATGGTAACTTCGGTGCCCTGCGGGAGTTCCCCTACGCTCGCGCCGGTTTCGTCCGGTTCGGCGTAGACTGTGACGCTAGAGTCTACGACGCGCCCTTCTTCGGACCGGCTGGCATCCCTGACAAACACTGGGCCGCGCTCGGCCCAACCTTCAATCTCGTTCCCTTCCACGTCAATGCCGGATATCTTCAGCCAGAAACTCTTTTTAGACAGCAAACCGCCGGTCGAGGACTCTTCGCTTTTGATCACGTCCAGAATGGTCACTTCGGCCCCTCGTTCCAGCTTGCCGACCGTCGCGCTGTCCGGGAACGGCTCGGTCCGCAGCGGCAAAATCTGGCTGTCGCGCCGGAAGGCCAGTTCCATCGAGCGGATCATGGGCCAGCCGAAGAACAGCATCAGGTACAGGAACGAGGGCAGGATCAATAAGTAGGGTGCCCAATTAACTTTTTTCAGGTTCATCGAAAACGCCCCTATGTAATGCAAAACGGGGGGAATCAGGCTGATTCCCCCACGAACGTACCATTAAGCGATGTCAGCCTGGACAGCGCGCCGCCTTACTCGATCTGGCAGGCACCATCGCTCGCCGCATCAGGCGGCCAGCAGGGAGCGCCCGTATCGTCCAGCAGCGCTTGGAGCAGCGCGGCTTCCTCGTCGAGCACGGTCTGGATATCCTCACCGTTCAGCAGGATACGGTTAACCGCGTCCTTATAA
This sequence comes from Anaerolineae bacterium, assembly GCA_016934195.1. GTDB lineage: Bacteria > Chloroflexota > Anaerolineae > Aggregatilineales > Aggregatilineaceae > JAFGTJ01. Next base: position 5,711 of record JAFGTJ010000166.1, read on the forward strand.
AGCTGGCTGAACTCGCCGCCGCGTTCACCCAAACCGACCGGCAGCAACGCGGGCAGCGCATCCATAGCCGACGCCTGAGCCGCCACCGCTGCCTGTTCGATAGCGATGCCTTCCGGCAGGTCGCTGGTATCCACACCGGCTACCACCGGGAAGAAACCGAGGTCCTTGAGGACCGCGCCCTGGGTTTCCGGCATCAGCAGGTACTGGATCAGCGCGACCGCGCCTTCGGGGTTGGGGGCATTGGCCGGAACGCCAAGACCCACTACGACCGGCATGAAGCCGCGACCCGCCGGACCAGCCGGGGCCGGGAACGCCACAAAGTTGTCGGGTTCCTGGTTGAAGGCTTCGAGCAGGCGGGCGGTATGATCAAACGCCACCCAGACTTCGCCGTTCAGCAGCGGTTCCTGCATGAACGAGTAGGTGATCGACTGCGGGTGGACATAGGGCCACAGATCGTCGCGCAGGAATTCAAACATCGCCACCGCTTCGGGACTCTTGAATTTCGTCACCATCCCGCCGGTAAAGGACGGGAAGGCATAGCCCTGCATGAAGCGATGCCACAGGCCGTCAACCGGGAAGCCGATACGAGCCTCACCGGTCGCGTCATAGATGTTCTTACCCCACAGCGCCAGTTCGTCCCAGGTCAGCGCGTTGATATCTGCGCCTTCCGGCAGGTATTCCAGCGCCTCGACGTTCGCGGCCATGATGTAGGTCGCTTGCATCCAGGGAATATAGTATTGGAAGTCGGCGGTGCCCATCTTGCCCAGTTCGACAAAAGCGTCGGCGATGTCGTATTCCATCTCGACCTGTTCCAGCAGGCCGGTCAGGTCGAACAGCACATCGTCTTTCACCAGGGTGGGGAAGGTGCCATGCAGCGCGCCTACCACGTCCGCCGATCCCGCGTCCTGTTCCTTCTCGGCGCTGAGGGTATCATAAACCGTCTGTTCTTCAGATTCCTTAAAAACGGCGTCCCCCGCGTCGAAATCGTCCAAAATCGCGCGGAACTTTTCCGCCTCTTCCACCACGTTAAACTGAGTCGAGAAGAAGACCACTTCACCGCCCTGGGCCGATACACCAGCCACCCCAATGAGCATGGTGAAGATCACCATCAAAATCAGCGGGCGAAACTTTTTAGTCATGACTGTAAAGCCTCCTGAAATTCATGTTTTTAGGTTACAAAACAGGTAGGGTTGGGAGTGCTACTTGCGCGGTATTACCTCCTTCGGCTAGACGCACGGATGATCAATTCTGGCTTGACCAATACCTGGAATTCGTCAAGTGGTTGGCCCTGGATTTGCCGGATCAGCATGGAGGCAAGGCGGCTGCCAATATCGTGAATCGGCTGGCGGACCGTCGTCAGCGGCGGCGTGGCCCCGGCAGCAGCAGAAATGTCATCAAACCCCGCGACCGCCACGTCCGCCCCAACCGTCAGCCCTCGCTGCTGAACAGCCGCCATCGCCCCCAACGCCATGAGATCATTAAAGGCAAGAATGGCCGTTGGTGGTTCCGGCAGGTCCAGCAAACGGGCGGCGGCATCCTGACCGCTCTGTTGGGTCAAATTGCCCTCGACTTCGTAAGCATCGACACGCGGCAGGCCCAACGACTCCATTGCCTGGACGTAGCCCGCGTAGCGCTGCCCGGTGAACATCAGGGCGTGCGATGACCGGATCACCCCGATCCGGCGGTGTCCGTTAGCGACAAAATGCGCGATTACCTGCCGGATTCCCGCCGTACCGTCCACGTCCACCGACGGGCATTCCCCGGATTCTACCCGGCCAAAGACCACGAACGGGTAACGCTGCCGCTGCAAATAATCGATGCGCGGATCATTGACCAGCACCCGCGCCAGCACAATCCCATCTACGCGACTGCCGCCCACAATGCGGCGGTACGAATTGAGTTCTTCTTCGCTGCGCGTTTGCGCCGACAACAGCAGATCATAGCCATATTCGGAGGCTTCGCGCCCCACGCCGGACAGCAGTTCCATGTAGAAGGGATCGGAAAAATGCGCGGTGCGCGGGATGATCATGCCAATGGTGTTGGTTTGCTGGCTGCGCAGGTGGCGGGCGGTCAAATTGGGCTGGTAACCGAGCCGGTCGGCAATCTCAATGATGTGCTGCCGCGTCTCGGCGTTGACATCATCGTATCCGGCCAGCGCCCGCGAAACGGTGGTGATCGAGAAGCCCGATTCCTCGGCAATAGTTCTAAGCGTAATTTTCATAATAAATTACACAATCTATTCAAAGCCAAAAACACAACGTCCAAAACGTTTTGGATATATATCCAACATAATCCAAAACGTTTTGAATGTCAATTAAGAAGATGTGAGCTTGTGTAAATTTCCCCTTAAGCCAGGGGCGCTTTGAGCCACAACACTTGATACGGGGCGACCTTCAGCGAGCTATTCGCCGGGATTTCTGTGCCGGAAACAAGGTCGTGGTAACGGGCGATTCCCCCCAGCGGGACAGCGCTCAAATCGACCTGCACGGCCCGGTGTGCGACGTTGTGGATCGCCAGGATGGACTCGCCCCCGTCCGGCGATTCGCGCAGCAGGACGAACAGCGCCGGGTGCAGCCGTAACACGGTTTGCGGGCCGTTGGGGTGGAAGGCTTTTTCGCGTATACGTTTGGCGATCAGGTCGCGGTACGCGGTGAATACGCGCTGGCGCAGCGAGCCGGGATCGTTCAAGGCCGCTTCGACGGCGCGGGCATCCAATTTTTCGCGGTTGATCGAACGTGCCCGCCCGGTCTGTTGCACACCTTCGTGCCAGTTACGCGAACCAAGCAGGCTGTGTATATAGATGCCCGGCATCCCCATAAACGCGATCTGGATCGCCTGCGATACCAGAAAGCGCCGCACCTGCACATCCAGCGATTCGCCGCCGTTGGGATCGGAGAGGGCATCAAAATAGCTGATGTTGAGTTCGTAGGGGCTGCGCGATCCGTCGGGATTGGCCTTATAGGACACGTCGCCGCCGTGCGCCTTGACGCGCTGGCACAAAACCTCGACCTGCTCCGGTGTCAAAATCCCCTCGACCGGGCGCACGCCGATCCCGTCATGCGAGGCGGTGAAGTTGAAAAACATCGCCTGATCCGATACCGGCTGAATCCCGGCGGCCCACTCGCTGAGGATGGAAGCGTCCCCGGTGGCGATGCTGTGCAGTATCAGCGGCGGCAGCGTGAACTGGTAGACCAACTGGGCCTCATCCGTGCCGCTGCCGAAATACGAGACGTTTTCCGCGTGGGGGACGTTGGTTTCGGTAATAACCGCCACCTGCGGCGCGACGATATCCAGCACGTCGCGGCACAGTTTAACGACGGCGTGCGTTTGCGGCAGGTGGATACAGGACGTACCGATCTCTTTCCACAGGTAAGCGATAGCGTCCAACCGGATAAAACTCATGCCCTGGCTGACGTAAAACAGCAGAATCTCGATGATGCGCAGTAACACGTCCTCGTGCGCGAAATTCAGGTCGATCTGGTCGGTGCTGAACGTGGTCCAGACGTGCCGGGGACCGGCGGCGGTTTCCACTTCAGTCAGTAACGGCAAATTGCGTGGGCGCACCACCATCGACAGGTCTTCCGCCGGATCGACGGTGATAAAAAAATCCCGGTAAGCCGGATCACCCGCTTTATACGCCCGGAACCAGTCGCTTTGGGCCGA
>JAFGTJ010000167.1 GCA_016934195.1 Anaerolineae bacterium
CACGTCGCGGACATGATGGAACGGGTCGCCATCCGGCACGGCCTGACCATTGAGCAGATGCGCGATGATATTTCGGCGGCTAAAACGATCCTGTTCACGCTGCGCCAGGATCGCCCCGCGCCGTTCCGGGACGAAAAAATCCTGGCGGCGTGGAATGGCATGATGCTGGCCGCGTTTGCCGAAGCCGCGCGTATCCTCAAGCGGGACGAATACCGGCGGGCCGCGATCCGCAGCGCGGATTTCCTGCTGACCCACATGCGAACGCCAGCCGGACGCCTTTTCCGCACGCACAAGGACGGCACCAGCAAGATCAACGGCTACCTGGAGGATTACGCGCACGTCATCGACGGGCTGCTGGAACTCTACCAGACCACGTTTGAGGTCCGCTGGTTCAAGGCGGCGCAGGAATTGGCCGAGATCGTGCTGGATCACTTCCCGGCGGACGACGGCGGCTATTACGATACCAGCGACGATCACGACGATCTGCACGAAGACCTGATCGTGCGTCCGCGCAATATTCAGGACAACGCCACGCCGTCCGGTAACGCGATGATGGCCTATAACCTGCTGCGGCTGACCGGCTACACCGCCGAAACGCGCTACGAAACCGCCGCGCTCAGCGTTTACCATTCGCTCGGATCGGCGCTGAGCGAATACCCGATGGCATTTGGCGAAATGCTGATCGGGCTGGACCTGTATTTGCGCCGCCCGGTGGAAATTGCCATTATTGGGGAACCCACCGACGCCCGCACCGCCGCCCTGCTGGACGTGGTGCGTGGACGGTTCCGCCCGACCGCGTTGGTCGCGCTCGCCCCGCGTGACGCGGAGTCGGCGGCGGTCCCGGCCCTGCTGCGCACGCGGACGCTGGTTGAGGGCGCTCCGGCGGCTTACGTGTGCGAGAATTTTGTGTGCGCGCTGCCGGTCACGACACCGGAGGCGCTGCGGACACAGTTGGACCGGTCCGGGGCGGCGGGATCGGAGAATGACGAGGCGAAATAGCAGGAATTAGCCCCTCCCCCTGGCCCCCTCCCCACGTTGTGGAGAGGGGGGATCATGGCGCGACGGCCAGTCCCCTCTCCGCCAGCGCAGGGGGAGGGGCTAACATCCATAACCAACAACTAAAAACCAGAAACTCATAACCTCTAACCACCCATAAGGAGTTTTGCCCCCATGACCGGCAATAGTACCGATTACACCACCGGCTACGTCACGGCCAACGGCCTGAGTTTGCACTACTACCGCGCCAACAACCGTACCCCCAACAATCCCAAACCGCCCCTGATCCTGCTGCACGGCGTTACCGACAATGGACTGTGCTGGGCGCGCACGGCGGACGCGCTGGCGGAAGATTGGGACGTGATCCTGCCGGACGCGCGCGGGCACGGCCTCTCTGACAAGCCGGACACGGGCTACAGTCCCGCCGATCATGTCGCCGACGTGATCGGTCTGATCGCGGCGCTGGGCCTGGATCGCCCTGCCGTGTTGGGCCACTCGATGGGCGGTGAGATCACGGCGACTATTGCCGCCACCATTCCCGGCCAAATTCGCGCCGTCGTGCTGGAAGACCCGCCCTGGTCCGCGCAGGAAATGACACGCGAAGAACGGCTGGCGATTATTCCCGACTGGCGGGCCGGACTGGTCAGGATGCAGGCGCAGTCACGCGAAGATTTATTCGCCCAGATACGCGAAGAAGCCCCCGGTTGGCACGAATCCGAGTACGGCCCCTGGGTCGATGCCAAGCGGCAGCTTACCCTGAACGTGCTGCAATACATCGAAGCGAACCGCGCATCCTGGCGCGAACTGCTGCCGCGCATCACCTGCCCGCTGCTGCTGGTTCACGCCGAGGTGGACCGGGGCGGGATCGTCACGCCGCCGTTAGCCGAGGAGATCGCGGCGCGGCCTAACGTGGAAGCGGTGTTTATCCCCGACGCGGGCCACAGTATCCGCCGTGACCAGTACGAAGCGTATCTCGCCGCCGTGCGGGACTTTTTGGGGCGGTATACAACGGTGTAGGGGCGCGTCCGACCTTTGGTCGGCGCTTGCTGCGCCCCGATCCCGATGCACCCGCATTCTTTTTGCAGAAAATCGTAGGCCGATGTGGTAATATTGAGCCGTGCGCGTGATCTGCGAAAAGGGGGTGCAGTGTGTCCAATCGTTACCCGCGTCGTCGTCGGCGTGGACGTAACCGGCAGCCGGTGTTGGCGGGCGCTGCCGTATTGTTCATAGTGGCGGGCGCGTTATTCTGTATGGTGCTGTTCGCGCTGCGCGGCGATATCTCGCGCCTGATCCCGGATCGCCAGGACCCGCCGACGCCAACGGTTGTTGAAGTCACGGAAATCGCGCTCGGTACGCCGACCAGCACACCGACCAGTACGGCAACGCTGGTTCCATCCGTTACGGTGTCGCCCACTGCCTCGCCCACACTGATCCCGACGGCGGCAGATACCGTCACGCCGGAACCATCAGCCACCGTCACGGCAACGGCTACCGAAACTGCTACCGCTACCGGCACGCCGACTCACACCCCGACTCACACGCTGGAGCCATCGCCAACTGAGACAGTCCTGGCTGTTGCAGCATCCACCACCACGCCGGAACCGTCCGCCACCGCGCCGCCGACCGGTACCCCAACCACCACGCCGGAACCGCCGCCGACGGAATCGCCAACCACCGCTCCTGCCACGCCCGCGCCGGATATTCCGACCACGACGGCCACCGTCACACCGGACACCATCACCCCGGCAGCGACCGAACCGCCGGTTCCGACCAACCCGCCGACTCCAACCGAGGTGATCGCCGATCTCGTGACCAATACGCCCGGCCCGTTCAACGGCATCGATCCCGACCGGCTGGGCCGGGTCTGGCAGGCCGTGATCGATGACGCGCCGCTGGAAGAAATCGCGGAGGAATTACGCCAGTTGGGACTCGTGACCGGGCAGCTTGATCCCAACCAGGCGTTAGTGCTCAAGGGCGACAACAGCGCGTGGGTCCTGGTGGAATACGCGCACAATTACGTCCTGGAAAACGTGCTGTCCGAGGAAACGCTGTTCCAGCATTACATCTTGCGCCTGACGATCACCGTCACCACCGACCAGCCGGGCGGATTTTGCGGCATCCGTACCAACTACGACCGCGACAGCGCCAGTTTCTTTGACCTGCTGCTGTATAAAGACGGGCACATCGAGATCACGGGTTACAAGGACGGGTGGGTGATCTTCAGCCTGCCGGTGTATCCCTCCGGCGGTGTGGACCTGACCGATTTGACCAGCATCGCGCTCAAGACCGTGATCACGTTCGATCCGGTGGAGGGCCTGACGATGCTGTTCCAGCCGCTCACAACCCGGTTGGTGGACGCCGGGACCGAATTCCCGTTCGTGCATCCGGGCCTGCATCCCGATCTGCCGTTTGGCCTGACCAAGCTC
>JAFGTJ010000016.1 GCA_016934195.1 Anaerolineae bacterium
CCTTACAATTCCACCCCCTCTAATCAGGGGTTAATCTACGATCAGGTCATCCAGCGCGCGCTTGGGAACGTGATGCACGTCGTCCGCGTCGCGCCAATACTTGATGCTGCCGTCCGCGCCGACCGGATCGATCACGACCGTTTCGGCGGGCTTGCCCAACGCCAGGACCAGCAGAATCTCGTACTGTTCCGCGATATCCAGGGCGGCGCGCAGTTTATCCTTTGCTACCGAGCCGATCATGCAACCGCCGAACCCCTTTTCCGCCGCGCCGAGCATGATACTCTGCGCCGCGATACCATAATCCACGCCGGGATCGCGCCGGATGGCGGTATCGGCCAGGATCACGATGTAGCCGGTCGGACGCTCGCCCGCCGCCGGACCGGGCCACTGGGGAAGATATCCGGCCCAGCCCAACGTCTCGAAAATCGCGGCGTTGCGCTCCGGTTCGGCGGACAGCAAAAATTTCAACGGCTGCCTGTTCATCGCCGACGCCGACAGCCGCGCCAGATCGACCCATTCGCGCAGGGTAGCCCGGTCCAGCGGGACGCTCTCGTCAAAACGGCGGTAACTGCGGTTTTGTAACACCAGATCACGTAACATATCTCGCTCCTTTTGTGTAAATACGCACAACGCCACATAATCGTGGCAATAATCGTAGCGCACGACATTCGAACACCCAAAAGGATAACCACCCATGCCATCCCAGGCCGATTTACGCCGCCAACTACGTGCCGCCACCGATCCCGCTGACCAGTGCCGGTTGGCGCTCGACCTGCTGGCCGCGACCCGCAGCCGGGAACACGTTGACTCCGCGCTGAACGCGCTCAAACGCGAGTCCGTGATCGTCTGGCTGGATCACAGTCACCGGCCCGCGCTGCGCGACAAAGCCCTGTATTATTTCGAGCACGACGACCGGGATCGCGGCGGTTTGGTCCGCGAGTCGATCATCCGGCTGCTGGCCCACATCGGCCATCCCGCCGACACCGACCTGTACATCCGGGCAACGGGCATTTACCACCGTCACCCCACCACCGATACCGCGCAAAATCTGCGGGCGGCGGCGCTGGAAGCCCTCAACGGCGTGGACGGGTCGCTGGCCTGCGCGTATGCCGCCCACCTGCTCGGTGAACCGGATACGTCCGACATCAACAGCGAACCGTCCTTCACCGCGATCAACGTATTGGCGCAGTGGGGGCGTCTGCTGCCGGTGGCGGTGTTCCTGCGGCTGGCGGGACGGCAGTTTATCAGCAAGGGATTGGGGGAACTGGTCGGGCGGGCGTTGGAAGTGTTGGGCGGGGATGATTTTCCGCGCGCGCTGTACGGTGAGATCGCGGCGGAGTTCGCAGCGCTGGATGTGCCGGTCGTGTGCATGGGGATCGTCAGCGCCATCGTGGAGGGCCGCATCACGGACCATTACGGCCTGCTGCGCGATTTACTGCACCGGACCAAACACGGCGAATTACACCGCTACGGCCTGATTCTGCTGGCCGGGAGCCGCGACGACACGCTGATCACCCTGCTCTACGATCTGATCCGCGAGTGCCCGGATCGCTGGCGGTCCCACTGCCGGGAAGCAGTCGCGCTCACACCGGAAAGCGCCGACCGGGATCGCGTGTTGGCAGAATTGGACAACCGGTAAAATTCACTGCCGGGAGCGCGGAGGTCGCGGCATAGAAAAAAGCAAACAGGGTGTTTTTCCCCGTTTTTATCCCCCCGAAAACGTGGCGACCAGCTTCACCCGGTCGCCGGATTCGAGCACCACGTCGCCCGTGATCAACGCGCCGTTCCGCACGGTCAGCACCGTTTCGGGATTGAGTCCGCAGCGCTGGATCGCCTGGCGCAGCGTCATACCGGGCCGGACGGTGAACGTTTCGCGGCGGTAGGTGAGTGTGACAGGGGTTGGCCGGTGAGTCATGATGGTGTCTCCTGGGATCAGGGTTGAATTACAGTGTTTTTAGCACGAAGCGCTGGATGTTGCGCAGTCGCCCGCTGATGATCCCGGCGATGCGACGCATGATCACGAAGCCCATCGCGGGATCGGCTTCCAGCACGGCCATGAACGCCGCGCCGTCCAGGACCAGCAGGCGGGTGTTGTCCTGGCAAACAGCGGTGGCGGTATAGATGTTGGGCGGCATAAAGCCCGACCAGCCGACCAACTGCCCGAACTGGCTGAGCAAGGATGTGGTCAGGCGTTCCGGGCGCGACGACAACTGGACCTGAATGCCGACCTTGCCTTCCAGCAAAACATAGACCTGGGTGGCGGCGGTCCCTTCTTCAAACAGGATCGCGCCCGCTTCGTAGGTTATTTCGCTGCATAGGGCGCATATGCTGGCGAGCTGCTGTTCGTTCAGCCCGCTAAAAAGGTCACTTTGGGCTAATTGTTCCGGCGTCGTCATGGGGAGTGTCCTTTGCAAAATTTATAAGCAATGGGGGCAGCATAACACAATCCGGCGGGATGGTAAAGGGGATGGGGCGGCGTGGGTCCACGAACGAGTTGATGTTGTTGGCGAATTCAATGGGACCACATTTCGTAGGGGCGCTGTTTGCCGCGCCCTCCCCAAAAAACAAACAGGGCGCAGCAAGCAGCGCCCCTACGCGCCCAATTCGCCAACAACATCGAGTTGTCAGGAAAAACGGCCTCACCCCC
>JAFGTJ010000168.1 GCA_016934195.1 Anaerolineae bacterium
TGCTGTGGGTGCTGCGCGATACCCTGGGCCTGACCGGAACCAAATATAGCTGCGGCAAGGGACTGTGTGGCTCCTGTACCGTCCACATCGACGGGCAGGCGATCCGATCCTGCTCCACGCCGGTATCGGCGGTGGGCGAGCGTGCCGTGCTCACCATCGAGGGACTCTCGCCGGACGGCACGCACCCGGTCCAGGTCGCCTGGATCGAGGAGCGCGTGCCCCAGTGCGGCTACTGCCAGCCGGGGCAGATCATGGCCGCCGCCGCGCTGCTGGATACCACTCCCGCCCCAACCGACGCCGATATTGACGCGGCCATGTCCCCCATCCTGTGCCGCTGCGGGACCTACCCACGCATTCGCCGCGCCATCCACCGCGCCGCCGAACTGGTCGCGGCAATAGCCGTTACAGCAGGGGGTGAGTCATGACCACCAACGTAAACCGACGCAGTTTTTTGAAACTGGCCGGGCTGTCCGGCTCGGCGCTGGTGCTGGGTTTCCGCCTGCCGGACGAATCCGTCATGCTGGCCGAATCCTCCGACATGCCGGTGATCAACATGGCGCAGCCCGCCGGGGATTTCGTGCCGAACGCCTTTATCGGCATCGACACCGACGGGACCGTGACGCTGATCGTCCACCGCTCCGAGATGGGCCAGAGTGTCAATACCTCGGTGACGATGGTTCTCGCTGAGGAATTAGAGGCCGATTGGTCGAAAATTCGCATCCAGCAAGCGCCGCCCGACCGGATTTACGGCGATCAGGTCACGGGCGGCAGCGTGAGCATGTCCGGTTCCTGGGGCATCCTGCTGTCCTCCGGGGCCACCGCGCGCACCATGCTAACCACCGCCGCCGCCCAAACATGGGGCGTCCCGGTGGAAGAATGCCGCGCCGAAAGCGGCGTGATCTACCACGATGCCAGCGGCCAGCAAGCGGGCTACGGTGAACTGGTCGAAGTCGCGGCCACGCTCGAAGTACCCCGGCGTGCCGATATCCAGCTCAAGGACCCGTCCGAATACCGCCTGATCGGGCAGCCGATGGGCAACTTTGACAATGCCGACTTCGTGACGGGCCGCGCCCAGTTCGCCAGCGACATCCAACTACCGGGAATGCTGGTGGCAGTCGTGGCGCGCTGCCCGGTTCCAAACGGTACGGTAGCCGAATTCGACGATTCCGGCGCGCGGGCGGTCGAAGGCGTGCAAGACGTGATCGAGGTCTACGACCGGATCGCGGTGCTGGCCGACTCCACCTGGGCCGCGATCAAGGGCCGTGATGCGCTGAAAATCGTCTGGGACGAGGGCAGCAATACCGACCTGGACAGCGCCGCCATGCGCCAGGAGTTGGTGGACCAGTTCACCGCGCAGGTAGAAGGTCTGGACGAAGGCACACTGGGCGCGGTGTATGACAATCCCTATCTGGCACACGCCACGATGGAGCCGATGGTGTGCGTGGCCGACGTGCGCGCCGATTCCGCCGAAGTCTGGGCACCCACCCAGGACCGCCAGCAAGCCCTCTCTATCGCCAGCCGCTACAGCGGCCTGCCCGCCAACGCCATCACGCTGCACGTCCCGCTGATCGGCGGCGGGTTCGGGCGGCGGCTGGCGGTCGATTACGTGGCGGAAGCGGTCGTCGTTTCGCAGGCAGCCGGTGCGCCGGTCAAACTGGTCTGGACGCGCGAGGACGACATGCGACACGACGTTTACCACCCGCTGACGGTGCAATCGCTCAGCGCCACGCTGGACGGTCCCGGCAGAATCCGGCGCAACGCCCGCGAAGGGCGCGGCGTCCCAACCGGGGCGTGGCGGTCGGTGGGCGAACACATCACGGCGCTGGGGAACGAGTGTTTTGTAGACGAACTCGCGGCGGCGCTGGAACGCGATCCGGTCGAACTGCGCCGGGGAATGTTGAGCGCCGCGCAGATGGCCGTGATGGAACTCGCCGCCGAAAAAGCCGGGTGGGGATCGCCGCTGCCTGACGGGTGGGGGCGCGGCATCGCGCAGCATTCCACCTTTGGCGTGACGCACGTCACCCACGTCGCGGAAGTCGAGGTCACGGGTGATACAGTGCGCGTGCATCGCGTGGTGTGCGCGGTGGACTGCGGGCAGGTGGTTAACCCGGACGGCGTGATCGCGCAGATGGAGGGCGGCATCATCTTTGGGCTGACGGCGGCGCTCTACGGCGACATCACGGTCGAAAACGGGCGCGTATTGCAGAGCAATTTCCACGATTACCCGCTGCTGCGTTTTGACGAAGCGCCGTTGATCGAGGTCTACATCGTACCCGGCGACCGCAGGCCAAGCGGTGTCGGGGAAATGGGCGTGCCGCCCATCGCTCCGGCGGTGCTGAACGCGATCTGCAACGCGACCGGGCGGCGCATGCGGCACATTCCAATCCGGCCTGATGATCTGAGATAAAGATGCGGTAAAATGATAGGGGCAACCTAAATTGCCCCTGAAACCAACACACACAAAGGATATCCGTTATGTTCGACGTGCGATCCCCAACGTCCCCCTTATTCCTGGTACTGCTGGGCGCGTCCCTGCTGTTTATCGTGTTCGCGTGGTACGGGCTGTTCTGGGCGCGCCTGCCCAATATGCGTACCAGCCTGCGGGGGGCCAGGATCGCGGGATTCCTGTCGGTGATATCGCTGCTGCTGGTGCTGCTGTCGTTCCAGCAGTATTACCAGTCGCTGGAATTCTTCGGCACGATCTACGCCATCGCTTCCGGCCTGATCTTCCTGCTGGCGATCACGCTGGCCGAACGAATACCGGACTAAGGCCGATGCTGGATACCCTGTTTTACGCGGAAGACCGCCGCGCCACCGCGATCCTGACCGGCACGGCGGTCGGCACACTGGGCGGGATTCTCGGCCTGCTGGTGGTGCTGCTCGGCCCGGTGATGGCGTTCGGAGCCGTGCTGGGGCTAGGAGTCGCGCTGTACGTGCTGAGCAATCTGCACGGCGGGCTGTACGCTTCCCTCGCCGTGATCGCGCTGCTGCCGTTCGGATCGCTGCCGTTTTCGCTGGCCGTGACTCCAACGTTTCTGGACGCCGCGCTCGGCGCGTTCCTGGCGGTGTACGCCGTCCAGTGGATGACCGGCCAGCGGCGGCTGTTCCGATCTACGCCGGTCACGCCGGTCGTGATCGCGTTCACGGTGCTGATGCTGTTCGCCTACTTCATGGGGCTGCGCCACGCCATGCTGGATTCGCGCACGATGCGCAGCATAGCCGAAATGGTCCTGAGTCTGGCGCTGATCCCGGTGCTGGTGGACGTGCTACGTACTCCCGCGATGCTGCGACGAGCGGCGCTGGCCCTGATGCTGGTTGGAACGGCGGCGGCGGCGCTCGGAATCGCGCTGTGGGTGCTGCCCGATCCGACCGCTGAGGCGCTGCTCAACCGTTTGGGCCGTTTCCAGTACCCGGTCGGCGGCGTGCTGCGCTACCGCGAAACACCGGGCGCAATGCTCAACGAACGGGCGATTGGCACCTGGATCGATCCCAATGCTTTCGGCGGCTACCTGCTGATGATCGGCGCGGTGATCGCCCCGCAGATTTTCGCCCAGAAACCGCTGGTCCCGCGCTGGATGGCCGCCGGGATGTTCGGCGTGGTCGGGGCGGCGCTGTTCCTGACCGATTCACGCGGCGCGCTGCTGTCGCTCACCGCCGCGCTGACGTTCATCGCCGCGCTGCGCTACCGCCGCCTGCTGCTGATCATGGCCGCCGCCGGGGTGATCGCGCTGTTCCTGCCGTTCACGCAGCGCTACATCGACAAGCTGGAAGCGGGTTTCAACAACCAGGACGTCGAAACGCAAATGCGCTGGGGCGAATACAAGGACGCCCTCACGTTGATCAGCCGCCACCCGGTTATGGGTGTGGGTTTTTCCGGCACACCGGAGATCGACCTGTATCTCGGCGTGGCGAACACCTATCTGACCATCGCGTCCAA
>JAFGTJ010000017.1 GCA_016934195.1 Anaerolineae bacterium
TACATGATCGCGCCGTATGAGGGCGAGCCGGACAATTACGGCATCGTGGTCACGGATAAAGAGGAAATGTACGAACTGGTCAGCCGCGCCAGCGCTGCCGGACTCCCGGCGACCATTCACGCCATTGGCGACCGGGCCGTACATGACGTGTTAGATGTATATGAGTCCGTGCGCGGCGAAGAGGCCGAACGCGGCGTTCCGTCCCACAGGATGCGCCACCGGATCGAGCATGTCCAGATCATTCATCCCGACGACGCGCACCGGCTGGGCGAACTGGATATTATCGCCTCGATGCAGCCGATTCACGCCACCTCGGACTGGGAAATGTCCGAACAGTATTGGGGCGACCGGGCCAAGTGGAGTTACAACTGGCGGCTGCAACTGGACGCGGGCGCGCGGCTGGCCTTTGGATCGGACGCGCCGGTTGAGCCATTCGAGCCAATGAAGGGCATTTTCGCCGCCGTGACGCGCCGCCGTCCTGACGGATCACCGAATCTGGAGGGCTGGTTCCCGGCGGGTCGGCTGGATATGGATACCACGCTGCGGGCCTTCACCCAGGGACCGGCGTATGCGGCGGGGATGGAACACGACGTCGGCACGCTTGCGCCGGGATTTCTGGCCGATCTGCTGGTGCTGGATCGGGACCTGTACACCATCGCGCCGGACGCGATCCTGGAAACGCAGGTGCTCGGCACCATGATCGGCGGGGAATGGAAATACCGCGTTTTTGATTAACGTTCCCTGTCCCCAGTCACTTCCGTAGGGGCGCTGTTTGCCGCGCCCTCGATCCCAAAACAGGACGCGGCAAGCAGCGCCCCTACAAAAACAGCGTTACTTCAACTGGATATCCAGCCAGGATGTTTGCCGCGCCACGACCGTGACCTGTCCCTTGAATTTCAACACGTTGCGCATACGCACAATCACCTGATAGTCCCCGGCGGGCAAATCCGCATACGAGAAATGTTCCCCATAATACGGGTCGGAGTTTATTTCGCTATCATTGGCATAAGTGAAGGTATAGCGATCTGGGCCTTCACCAAGCGGTTGAATCGTGACGTTAATGTCATAGACCCGGCTGCCGTCGGCGTCGAATACGCGCCCGATCAGCGTACCGTAATCCGGCCAGGGGCGAATCCACAGGTCAGGGTTATAGCTGCTGCCATAACTGAACGGATCGCCAATGCGGACTTCCAGGTGCAGGTGTGATCCCAACGCCACGCCCGACGATCCCACTTCCCCGATCTTTTGCAGCAGATCGACACGCTGCCCGGTTTCGACATCTATTTGCGACATGTGGCCGTAGAGCGTGTAAAACGGGCGTCCGTCCGGTGAGTTGAAATCGTGCTTGATGATGACCAGATTGCCGTAAAAATCGTTCCTGGGGCCAAACATCACGGTGGAATCATCGCCCGCATAGACCACTTGCCCGCTGGCAACCGCCAGGATCGAGGTTCCCAGCGCATTCTGGATGTCGATCCCGTGATGGGTCTGGAACTGGCCCCCGGCGGTGGTGCCATATGGGTAACTGCGTGAGGCAAAATCGTGAATACGGTTGCTCGGATCACGCGGGAACGGGCGAGCCAGCCAGTAGTGATCGCGTATTTCCTGCATGTGATCATAGCTGTTGGACTGGCCCACTGCCGTCGGCAAGATCGAGTTAGGTGTAGATTGGGTGGCGCGCGGCGTATTGGTTGGGAAAGCTGTCGCCTGCATCGCCAGCCCGGTTTCGGAGTCGGTTCCAGGACCGGGGCCGTACATCCCGGCCTGTGTTTTATTGCCCACTGCGCTCAACGTCACTACCACTACACCAATTACACTGACCACTACCCACAAGATTCGGTTACTCAACAAGTCACCCTCATACACTGTTTCAACGTTCGTGATCGGTAGGGATAATTCATGAATTACCCCTACCAATTTTTATGCCTATTGGCGCGCGATTCCGGCCCGCTGTTCGGCGGTTGTAACGACGGTATCACGCACTGCCCGCGCCCGTTCGACCAGCGCCGCGACGTTGTGCTCGTAGCGCATTGCCAGCGCCGGATCGTCCAGGTTGGCCGCGTTCACGCGCACATTAAGCGCCGCGCCTTCAACCGCTGCCAATCCCATCAAACCAGCCATTGCTGCGTCACTGGCGGCGTTGGTATTGCCCTGCACGGCGACCTGTTCGGCTAACTGCATGGCGTCCAGGGCCAGCCGCGCCACGTTCTGCGGGACGTCCGCCGCGTGGATCAGCGCCGCCTGGATCGCATCGGGGCGATCCGGGTTATCTTTGGGCAAACGGTAGGCTTCCATCACGGCTTCAAACGCCTGGATATCCTCATCCACCGCTGCCAGCAAGCGCGCCCGGAGATCGGACGCTGCCGCGACAATAGCCTGCATGGTTTCCTCGACGTCGGCATATCGCTTTTTGCCCACCGTCAGCCGGGCCACCATTGACGCCAACGCCGCGCTCAAGGCTCCGGCCAGCGCCGCGACTGCTCCGCCGCCAGGAGTCGCGGTACCATCGGCTACCGCGTCCACGAAATCGGCGGGCGTGACGTGGCGCTCCAGCGTTACGACATTTTGTGTGGCTTCTTCCGGGACGGGCGGTTCTTCCCCGGCCAGCGCCGGACCTTTGGCCTCGGCTGCCTGGATGCGGTATTCCAGAATTTGATCCGGCTCAAAGCGGTCTAGCTGCAAATACCAGCGCGCCGCCGCTACGAAAAATTCTTCTGGCGCAAGCCCGATCAACTCGCTGAACACCACGCTTACACCGTAACGTGCCGCCTCGCGCCGGATGAGTTCCACCACGCGGTACACGGGCGTTTTCTGGTAGTGGGTCAGGTTCATGGATACCTGCGCCTGCCCTTCGACCAAAAAGCCCGCCGCCTTGACAAACCGCAGCCCGCCGCTTGAATGCCGGATCGCCCGCGCGATCTGGTGCGCAATGCGCATGTCACTCGTATTCAGATACACATTGTAGGCCACCAGCGGCGGACGTGCCCCGATCACGGTGGCCCCGGCTGATCCCAACTCCGCCGGACCGAAATCGGGCATCCGGCCCGGATCGGTGGCGATCACGTCCTTGAGCTGTTCATACTGAAAAGTCGTGCTGCGTAAATTTGCCAGATTCTCGCGGTCGGGGTGGGCGGCAGCGGATTCGTACAGGTATACAGGGATATTGAGTTCGCGGCCTACGCGCTCGCCCAACCGCTGCGCGATGGCGATACAATCCGCCATCTTAACATCCCGGATCGGTACGAAGGGCACGACGTCCGTAGCGCCCAGGCGCGGGTGTTCGCCGCTGTGCTGCGTCAGGTCGATCAGGTCCGCCGCCGTCTTGATCCCGGCGAACATGGCCCGTTCCACGTCTTCCGGCGAACCTACCAACGTGACGACCGTGCGGTTATGGTCGGGATCGCTGCTGGTATCCAGGATGTGAACGGCGGCGGCCCGGCGAATCGCGGTGACGATGGCTTCAATGACTTCGGAGCGACTGCCTTCGCTAAAATTAGGAATACATTCAACCAGGGGGCGAGTCATCTTCAGCAAGCCTTTCGGTAAATCGCTGGACGTGTGAATAGCGCATCATATCCGGTACACAAAACGCCAGTAGTGCTACCGCATCCCTGGCGCTCTGTCAAATACGGTAAGTTTGTCCCGTGTTTGTGCAGCGCGTTTGCACCTATGTTCCATCACGCATATAATTTGAACACTCCGGCGGTACATGGTGGGATTACCTCAATAATGTCTGTAACAGAGGATATCAAAGCCCGTCTTGACATTATTGACGTGGTATCCGGGTATGTCAATCTGCAAAAGGCAGGGCGCAACTATAAAGCGTTGTGCCCTTTTCATCAAGAAAAAACACCGTCTTTTGTGATATTCCCCGATACCCAGACATGGCGCTGCTTCGGCGCGTGCGGCGAAGGCGGCGATATCTTCGGATTCGTCATGAAGGCCGAGGGATGGGATTTCAAGGAAGCGCTGAGCGAACTGGCGAAACGCGCCGGT
Organism: Anaerolineae bacterium; assembly: GCA_016934195.1. GTDB lineage: Bacteria > Chloroflexota > Anaerolineae > Aggregatilineales > Aggregatilineaceae > JAFGTJ01. The sequence continues at coordinate 3,997 of JAFGTJ010000017.1, forward strand.
GTGGACCTCGCGCCGCCAACGCCGGGGCAGGTTGAAAAACAGCAGGAATTCGACCGGCTGTACGGATTGTTGGACGAAACGGCCCGCTTTTTCCACGCGCAGTTGTTCGAGAGTCCCGCCGCGCAGGTGGCGCGGGATTACGTGGAGCGGCGGCACCTGTCGCCCCAAACGGCGGAAACTTTTGTCCTGGGCTACGCGCCCAACGACTGGCGGCAGGCGCTCCAGCACTTGCAGATGTTGGGCTACACGCAGGACGACATCATCGAAGCCGGGGTCGCCGTTCGGAACGATAAAGGCAACGTGTACGACCGGTTCCGAGACCGGCTGGTGATCCCGATCCGTGACAGTCGCGGGCGCACGGTGGGATTTGGGGCGCGCGGCCTGGAAAAAGACGCCGTGCCCAAGTACCTGAATTCGCCCCAGGGGCCGCTGTTTGACAAAAGCAATCTGCTGTACGGACTGGATACCGCGCGGCGCGCGATCCGCGAGCACGA
>JAFGTJ010000169.1 GCA_016934195.1 Anaerolineae bacterium
AGGGGCTAACCAGCTACTTTCAGATAACGGTATGGCAAGGAGTTTCCTGGATGACAGACGACGATACCCGGCGCGATGATGCGCAAAAATCCCCGCCGGGCCGAAAAAAGCCCGCGCCCCCGCCCCCTCCGGCGGCTGCGCCCGCACCGGACGCGGCACAGGCGGCAGACGACTATAACCCCGACGACGATCCGTATATTCAGGCGCTGCGCGATATCCCCCGTATGCGCAACATCGCCACCGAGAAGGATACCAAAGGCCGCGTATACGAGCCGCCACCGCCCACGATGGCGCGGGTCGGCGGGATGCTGCAAGGCTGCGGCGGGGTGCTGCTGACGCTGCTCGGCGGCCTGATGGTGCTGTCGGCGCTGTGGTTTGGTTTTTACGTGTGGGGACCGGCGCTGCTGCTGGCGGGCGGCCTGATGCTGGTGCTTGGCACGTCGGGCGTCTGGGCGGGCCGCTTCGCGCCGCTGAGCATTGCCATCGGCGTGATCGTGGTCATGGCAGGCGTGGCCTATTTCTGGAGTTCGTATATCCCGGCGGCGGCGGCGCTGTCCCCCATCGGGCAGTTTGGCATGATCATCGCGCCCGGTTCGATGATGGTCGCGCTGGTGCTGGTGATGGCGTTGGTTGTACACGTTGCGACCCTGTTTTCCTGGAAACGGCTCAAGCCGCCGACGCGCCGCCAGGTGCTCGCCTGGGCGATCCTGGTGCCGGGCTTGATCATCGCGGCATTGGTGCTGCACTTCACGCAGAACTACCAGCGCGCCAGTTGGCTGGATGATCGCCTGGACGAATGGGGCGGCGCGCCCGTCGCGGCCAACAGCGACCCGGTCACGCTGGGCGTAAACGCCAATATCACGCTGGGGTATTCGTTCCTGACGGCGGACGAAGGCGACGATTCCAATCTGGATGTGCGGCTGGCCGAACTGGACGCGATCCTGGATACCGGCGCGCCCATCGTGCGGCTGAGCGTCGGCGGCGACATGCTGCTGGAAGCGGACACGCCGCGCATGTTCAAAGTAGACGAGGACCCGGACGCCAAAAACGCCAATACCGCCGAGGACAACGCGGACCGCCAGGCGCGCCAGCTTGCCGACGAAACGGTATTTATGACGCGCCTGGACGATGCCGGGGTGGACCTGCTGTTCTCGGATTCGCAGTACACGCCGTACATGCTGGTATGGGCCAATGACGATAAAGACGCCGTTCAATGGGACGATTTCACCCGTCTCCACGAGAACCGCATCCGGCATTACGCGGCGGCATACCACCCGGCGCGTTATACCATCGTCAATGAGCCGGACGCCTATAAACAGTACAGCGCCGTCAAAGACCCGGACAGCAGCAGCGGCAGTAACAGCAGTGATAACAGTGACGCGGACTACCTCGACGCCTGGGTCGCGCATACCGAGAACCTGATCGCCGCCGTCAAGGAAGAAAGTCCCGATACCCTGGTCGGTGTGGCGATTGCGCTGCAAAGCGACTCCGACCTGGACTACTACGAGCGCGTGCTGAGCCTGGACGGGCTGGATTACGTCGGTTTCCGGCTGTTCCAGGCGGCGGCGTTTGACCGGCTGGAAGAAATTCTGGACGAATACGGCCATCCCAACGAGTTCGGCAAGGAATTGTGGATCATGGAGACGTGGTACGGTTACTGCCTGGCTCCCCAGCGCAGCATGACCCTTGACTCGAAGTGGCTGGAAGTGGTGACGGCGTTCGCGGCGCAAAACGGCGTCAGCGGGGTATTAACCGCCGACTTTGGTTGTTTCGTGCAGGCGGGCGGCACGCTGTTCCAGGAGTACGAGGCCGCCAGCGACGACCGGACCGCCGTCTGGGAAACGTGGCGGGACCTGATCCAGGCCGGAGGACAATAGGATGCAGCCTCCCATGCCCCTGCTTAAAAAACTGGCGCTCAACGTGATCGTCACGGTGGTGATCTGGCTCAGTCTCGTGGCGGCGATGTGGCTGGTGGACGGCGGCGAGATCGTGCGGATTGGCGGCGCGATCCTGGCGCTGATCTCGACTATGACGCTGTGGGTGATGTGGGCGATGGTCGAGTTGGGAATCGACATGGACAGCAGCAGCAGCGCGAACCGCCTGGCCGCCGCGAACAGTCCGGCCAGGGTGTACCACGAAAAACCCAAGCGCGACTCCGGCGAAGCCGAAGACGCGCGGGTATCGCTGCTGCTGGCGATGCTGACACCGGATGAACGGGATTCGATCCGGTCGCGGCTGGTGGATGATCTCAGCACAGACGGCGAGTCGCTGTCATTGGCGGACCTGATCGCGCAGCAGGAGCAGGATTCGCGGGATGCGGGGCATTCCGCGCCGTAGCGCGCACTGTCTCCGCTATTTTTGTACTGAACGGCGGATTGTATACTGGCCTCACATCCTGAATCCCCCTCTCCGTTCAAAATGGCGAGGGGGGCTTTTTTCGTTTGTAGTTCACATACCTCGTCCAGCGCGCCGCAAAAGTACGCTATAATGAAAGGGGGACGGGTGGAACGGTGGGAATAGCTAGTGACGAGGTTGGCTGATGACGCGCATTTTTATTAGCTACCGGCGCGACGATGCAGGCGGATACTCGCTGCTGATCTTTGACCGGCTGGTGAATCACTTTGGCCGGGGCCGGGTGTTCATGGACATTGACACCATCGAACCGGGCGTAGACTTTGTGGACATCATCGAAAAAGCCGTCGGCTCGTGTGATTCCCTGATCGCCCTGATCGGCAAGCAGTGGCTGGATATGTCCGACGAAACCGGCGAGCGGCGGCTGGATACGCCCGAAGATTTCGTCCGGTTGGAGATCGCGGCAGCCCTGGAACGCAATATCCGCGTGATCCCGGTGTTGGTGCGCGGGGCCAAGATGCCCAGTTCCGACGAACTGCCGGAGCCGCTCAAGCCGCTGGCCCGCCGTCACGCCGTCGAACTCAGCGACGAGCGCATTCATTACGACCTCAAGCGCCTGGTGGACGTGTTGCAGCGCTCCCGGCAGCGCACCGAGGAGCAGCCGCGCAGCTGGCTCGACCGTCTGGAGCGCGTCACGACTGCCGAGCATGAGCGCGTTGTGCCATCTCCCCCGGCGACCCGCCCCTCAACCGTGCCGCCGCGCCCGACCCGCCTGCTGTTCGAGCCGGATACGGTCGAGATTCCGGCGGGACCGTTCCTGGCCGGGGAAGATAAGGCCGAAGTGGGCCTCCCGGCGTTCGCCATCGGCCATCACCCGGTCAAGGTGATCGAGTTCCGGGCCTTTGTGCAAAGCGGCGGCTACAGCACGCCCCAGTTCTGGACCAAAGCGGGCTGGAATTGGAAGGAAGGCACGCTGCGCCGCGAACCGGATTACTGGGGCGACGGCATCTGGACCGATAACGAGTGGCTGCCGGTGGTCGGCATCAGTTGGTACGAGGCGTATGCCTACTGCCGCTGGCTGGCGGACAAAACCGGCTGGACGTACCGCCTGCCGACCACGCTGGAATGGGAAAAAGCCGCCAGGGGCACCGATGGACGGCTGTATCCCTGGGGCAATATACCCAAAGCCGGACTGTGCAACACCTACTCTGCCGGGATCGGCCACACCACCCAGACCGGCGCGTACAGTCCCGGCGGTGACAGTCCCTACGGGTTGACGGACATGATCGGCAACGTGGCGGAATGGTGCAGCACCAAATGGCGCAAGAATTCCGTCCTGCCGCCCAATGACGATCCCGAAGGACCAGCGGTGCGCGTGCTGTGCGGCGGATCGTGGTCGGCGGTGCAGATTCCGCCCGTGTATTACCACCACCGCGCCAGCCCGGATACCAGCTATAACTA
>JAFGTJ010000170.1 GCA_016934195.1 Anaerolineae bacterium
AGCTTTTAGACGGCAGCACAGGCAATTTCTTACGTTGACGCATGTTGGGCGCGGCAAGCAGCGCCCCTACGCACAGACACGGGAGCGAATTCGCCCCCCCCCTATCGCCAGCAGCGAGACGGTGGGCGGACGGTTAACCCGACGGCTGATCGCTAAACGCTGACGGCCTAAATACACCAAAAGGAGCAAACCATCATGGGGAGTTGTTGAGCACCGTATCGTTCGGATTAGTCGTGATCCTGGGCTTTATGCCCCTGGCCGTTGTTCATTGGGCAGACCAGCAGCGGCTGCATGTGCGCTGGCGCACGGTCGCGAAGTGGGCCAATATAACAAAAACCGGCCTGCTGCTGGCGCTAACAGATCGGCTTGTAAACATCGCGTGGTAACACCACACGGGTTGGTTGGTTAGGATAATCGGGGATAGTTTAACCGGCAGAACGCCTGGCTTTGGACCAGGTGGTTGAGGTTCAAATCCTCATCCCCGAGCCTGATAGGGAAACCGGCACACAGGCCCCGACTGGGCCTTAGACGATGGGCATCAAGCGGAACGGTATGTATCCAGCAGATCGAGCAGATCGGGGACGTTCACCGGCTTGACGACAAACGCATTACTGCCCGCCTGCTGCGCCCAGCGCGAGTATTCCTGCAAATCATAGGCAGTGATGGCAATAATCGGCATGTCGATACCCCGCGCGCGCAGCGCCTGGGTCAGTTCCAGCCCGCTCATGCCTTCGCCAAAGTCGATGTCAGTCAGGATCAGGTCGGCGTCACCGGGCTGAATATTAAGCAGCGCGTCTTCGGCGCAGACGTAAGTTGTCAGCTTGTCGCGCCCCATACGCACGACACGCTCGACTAACGCAATATTGGTCGGGTCATCCTCGATATAGATAATACGCATGGCCTGATCCTCCTGAGATGGAAAGCCGTAGCTGTACACACCCACACGATCCAATTCTACAACATTAATGATTGGTTGACAATACGTTAAAAAAGAATTGGTACAAATGGACTACATCTTACAAACATTCTCTCAGGACTGCTACGCACTAAGTGTAGCGCAGATTAAACTCGAATAGTATTAAGACTCTGTGAATTACTGTTAAAGATTTCACGAGATTTTTTTTATCAGTCCCAACAGGAGGTACATAGTGGACGGCAGCATCAACGGAAACAGCGGCTATAACCTGGAACTCGAAGCCCCCTACCGTGTATGGGGCATGGCGGGAATCGAACCGGGCGCGATGGCGCAGATGCAGCGCGCGGTCCGGCTGCCGGTCGCGGTACGCGGCGCGCTGATGCCGGACGCCCACCAGGGCTACGGCCTGCCGATTGGCGGCGTACTGGCGACCGACAACAGCGTGATCCCCTACGCGGTCGGCGTGGATATCGCCTGCCGGGTACGTTTGACGATTTTTAACGCTTCGCCGCACATCCTCGGCCAGAAGCGTGAAAAATTCCGCGATATCCTGGAAACGCAAACGTGTTTCGGCGCGGGCGCGGAATGGGAAATTCCACGCGATCACGAGGTTTTGGATGATCCGCTGTGGGACGAACATCCTGCCGCCCGGTCGCGCCGGGATATCGCGCGGCGGCAGTTGGGCACCAGCGGGTCCGGCAACCATTTTGTGGAATTCGGCGCGCTGAACGTCCACACCGCGTTTGAATCGCCCTGGGGCAGCGTCCCGGCGGGCACGTATCTGGCCGTATTGAGTCACAGCGGAAGCCGCCGCTTTGGGTTCGAGATGGCCGAACACTACACCCAGATCGCCATGAACCAACGCGCCGCCCTGCCGAAAGATTTCCGCCATCTGGCCTGGCTGGACCTGGACTCCAGCGCGGGCGCGGAATACTGGGCGGCGATGACGCTGGCCGGACGGTACGCCAGCGCCAATCATGCCGTGATCCACCGCCAGATCATCGACGTGGTGCGGATTCCGGTCCTGGGCGGCATTGAGAATCACCACAATTTCGCGTGGAAAGAGCAGTTCGACGGGCAGGACGTGATCGTCCACCGCAAGGGCGCGACTCCCGCCGGGCGGGACACGCTGGGCGTGATTCCGGGCAGCATGAGCGCGCCGGGATTCGTGGTACGCGGCCTGGGCCAGCCGGAATCGCTGAACAGCGCGGCGCACGGCGCGGGCCGCCGCATGAGTCGCAAACAGGCGTTTAACACCTTCGAGTGGGAACACGTCCAACGCAAGCTCAAGGCCGACGGCGTGGACCTGATCTCGGCGGGTCTGGACGAAGCGCCCGGCGCGTACAAGGACATTCACCAGGTCATGGCCGACCAGTCCGATCTGGTGGTGGCGCTGGCGGAGTTCCAGCCCAAGATCGTGAAGATGGATTCGGGCGAAAAACCGCGCTATCGCGGCAAGAGCCAGGACCACCGGGGTAAAGGGAAACAAAAAGGTAAAGGCAGGCGGCGGCGGTAATTTGTCCCTACGCGCACCACTCACCAGAATCGCATTTCGTGGGCGTGGTGCGCGCTCCGCCCGGTAGGGACCATTCATGAATTGCCCCTACAAAAACAGGCAGGCTGAACCATGTTAAGGGAAAAGGATGTTATGCGCCCGGATTGCATAGGGGAACCGGCGGGCCGGGTGCGGTATACTGTGGGGGTACGATCATGTGTCCGGGGAGAGGCCGGTACCGGTATAAAAGGAGACAAAACCTTGAAACAACGATTACTTAGCATCCTGGTGCTGTGCGCCGCGTTGGTGAGTCTGGTCCCGGCGGCAGGCGCGCAGGGGGGCTTTCCCCCAACCATTTTTAAGTTTGAGAGCGATCTGGCGGCGATCAGCATGGATAACCTGGAAGCCGGGACCGTCTCGGTCACGTTGTCGTGGCACGTCGCGCACGTTACCGACGAACACTGGATCGTGCTGGACGTGTATATGGTGAACGGGTGGGTTTCGCTGGCGGGTCGGGAGGCCGGACTGCCGCCGGTAGGCTCGGAATCGATCCAGGTCGAGCACCCGCTGACCTTCAACGCGCCGACCTACCGCCTGTCGGTGGTGGACGATACCGGGGCCGCGCTGGATCAGCGCACGCTGGTCATCCCGTTTGAGGAAAACGCCGTTCTGCCGGTGATCGAGTCCTTCACCGCCGAAGTGGACCGCGTGGACCCTGCCGCGTTGGAAGACGGCAGCGCGCGCGTGGTGGTCGCCTGGGAAATCAGCCAGCGTCTACCGGGCACCAATCTCGTTTTTGAGCAATTACTCAGCGACACCACCGCCCAAAACGTCGAACTGCCGCGCACCAGCCTGTGGATTCCGTCCACCGGGCAGGGGATGGTCGCGCCGGTCCCACCGCAGGATGGCGGCCCGGTCCGGCTGCTGCTGCGCGTGATGGACGTGATCACGGCGGAAGTGTATGTCGAACAAATGCTGACGCTGGGAGTCGGGGATGCGGTAATCGATGCGGGCACCGAACCCGCCGCGACCGAATCGTCTGCGACCGAACCGTCCGCGCCGACCGCCTCCCCGGAACCGACCGCCCAACCGCCTGAACTGGCGATTGGCGATCTCGCGGTTCAGCAGGAATGCCTGGACTTCCCCACCGATCCGCTGCGGGGCTGGGTGGACGGTCTGCCGGTGCTGTCGCCGGACGGGATGTACGCGGCACAGGTCTTCAATCCCACCGGGGACGCCAAGATCATCATCACGCCCGCCGATGGCTCGCCGCAAACCGTGATCCGCGCCCCGAACCTGAGTCTGCCCATTGGTCCGGGCGTCAAGTGGTCGCCGGGCGGCAGCCGGTTAGCGTTTACCAATTTCGCATTATCCGCGCCGGGCGGGGGTACGATCTACGTGATGAACCCCGACGGCACCGGGTTAGCCGAGGTGGTGACGTATGTGGGCTATCACGATGACATTACGTGGTCGTCGGATGGCAACCAGCTATATTTCACCAGCGGGACCACCCAGGGCGAAGGGTCCAGCACAACCGTGATCGACTACAAGGTGTACGCCGTCAACGTGAGCGGCGGGGCGGCGCAGCCGGTCGCTGATGGCTGCGGGATTGCGCGTTAATTCCCCGCGCCGCACCACCGGATACACAATGAAACAGGGTGAACGCGCTGCGTGGTTCGCGTTCACCCTGCCAGATTCATTAATCTATAATACATTCTACATGAATCATTAATTATTGTCAAGCAGGTCGCGTACAATTCCCCATTTGGGGCCTGCATCCGTTCCTACGGTTGTGATGCAGTTGGCGAATTGTGCGCGTAGGGGCGCTGCTTGCTGCGCCCTCGGAAAAAAACAGGGCGCGGCAAGCAGCGCCCCTACCCCAATGCGGCGGTGACGGGTTCGCCAACGGTTCCGGTTATGGGGAAATGATTTCTTCAGAAATTGCGGTTAAGTACCGGCTCCTATGGTGCGTCCGCGCGGCACGACCCCAACGGCTCGTCAACCCGAATCCACGCCTGCGCATCCATATCGTAACGCTTGACAATGCGGGCAGGCACACCGGCCACCACGCAGTAATCCGGCACATCTTTGTTGACGACGGCATTCGTGCCCACCACGCAGTTACGCCCGATCCGCACCCGGCCCATAATGCGCGCGCCGGTCCCAATCCAACTGCCCGTGCCAATAATCACCGGACCCTGTGAAATGAGCGGCTGGTCAATGATCGCGACGTTCAGGTCTTCGTGACCGTGCGAACTGTCCGTAATCAGGACCGACCGCATCACAAATACACGCTCCTCCAGCACCAGCCGGTTTGAGGCGGTGATATAACAGAAGCGTCCAATCACGCACCCATCCCCGATCTCAATCGACGGCTGGAAAATATTCTTGCGCTCACCATCATTCGTAATGGCGTAAAGCCAGGTGTAGGGAGCTATGCGCACATTTCGACCGATGCTGATATGCTGCGGGTTGGTGATATCCACACCGGGCGGGATCACGGATTGCAGCGATTTGAACTTAGGCCGCAGATAGGCCGTGTACAACTTGTTGCGGACCCCTCGCCCGTAATACAGTAGCCGCTCCATACCTGATCCCTCTCTTCTCTCCATGCTGCCGGTGAATGCACACCTCATTCTGTGTGAATTCCCACTTGCTGTCAAGCCAGTCAACGCGACAGGGTGCGTTCGGATTTGGGGGCAGAAATTTTTTCACCACAGAGACACAGAGAGCACAGAGAAGAAAAAATCTTTTTTCTCCTGCTTTTTCTCTTCAAAAGAGAAACTCTGTGTC
>JAFGTJ010000171.1 GCA_016934195.1 Anaerolineae bacterium
GTGGACTGGACCAAGCGCTTCGATATGGACGTGTGGTACGTGGAAAATCGTTCGGTGCTGCTGGACCTGCGCATCCTGATCAAGACGGTCCAGGTCGTGCTGAAGCGGGACGGCATCAGCAAAGAGGGCCACGCCACCATGACGCGCTTCACCGGCAGCGAGCCGATCCGCTACGAACGCCAGAAGGCAGCGTAACATTCCTTCCCTGAACACTGCATTTTAGCCTCGCCCCCTACCCCCTTCTCCACGTCGCGGAGAGGGGGAATTTGTATATGCCTTATAATGTAATCATCCAACCTCAATCACAATCAACGAAAGGACGGCTGCTCATGGCCGAAGACGTACACATCCAGGCATTGGTGGACCAGATCGCGGATATCAAAATCGGTGAAGACTGGCGCGATCTGCTGAGCGCCGGGGATAAAAAGCGTGCCGCCGACATTCGCAAGGCGGAAGGTGCCGCCGACGAGTTACGCAAGATGGGCGAAAGCGCCCTGCCGTACCTGATCGAAAAAGTGGGCCAGCGGTCGTATTTCGTGAAAAGCCTGCTGATTCAGTTACGGGAATCCGCCGAGGAACAGGTCACGCCGCTGCTGGAACACGGCGATCCGGTAGTGCGCAACGAGGCGCGGTCGATTCTGAAAACGATCCGGTGGAATCGGGCTAACGGGCTGTAGCGAGATAGCGCCCGCGCCCATCCCACGCTATCATACCCCGCGCACACTGTCCGGTAGATTTCGTAGGGCAGGACCCAGGTGTCCCGCCGCCCGGAGGCATACGCGGGTGCCTCCCTACAACGCGCTTCGCAAGGAGTCTCCCATGCCGCAGGCGCTCACGCGCTGGGAACGGCTGGCCCTGGTGGTGATCGTTTTGACCGGGGCGTGGCTGCGATTCCAGCATCTCGGCGACATCGAATACAACATCGACCAGGTGTACCCGGTCTGGCAGGCGATCCAAACCCTGGACGCGGGCGCGATTCCGCTGGCCGGACAGGGAACCTCGGTGCTGTTCGCCAATCCGCCGCTGACCGGCTATTTTTTCGTGCCGGTGCTGGCATTGGCCCGCCAGCCGGTCATGGCCTATGCCGTGACGCTGCTGCTCAATTCGTTCGGTGTGTGGCTGGTCTATCGCGGGCAACGCGGGCTGATCGGAACCCGTCCCGCCCTGGTTGGCGCGGCGCTGTTCGCCGTGAATCCCTGGATCATCGAGGACAGCCGCCGAACGTGGGTACAGGGACTCGCGCCGTTCTTCGTGACGCTGGTATTCTGGGCGCTGGTGCCGGTCCTGACCGGGCAAACGCGCCATCCCCGGCGGCGAATGCTGATCGCGCTGATCGGATTAGCCCTGTTCGCGCATACCTATTTACTGGCTTACGCGCTGGCTATCCCGGTCGGCCTGCTGATTCTGATTTTCTGGCGCTGGCGTCCGGGCCGGATTCCCTGGCGGGCGGTATTCGCGGGCGGGACGATCTTCGCGGTCCTGATGGTCCTGTTCGCGGTGGGCCTGTTCCGGCAGTGGGACGATACCCGGTCGCGGGCGGAGTCGTTCGCGTCGGGCGGGGCGCGATTCTCGGATGAGGCGCTGCGCCACGCGGTCCGGCTGGTCACGGGCTGGGAGTATGCCAATGCGCGCGGCCAGCACGCGCTCGCTGATGACGCGGACCGGCGCGGGACGATCAGCGATATCGTGCATTGGGTGTGGGTGATCGCGCTGGTCATGGGAATCGGGCGGGCCATAAACACACTATTTCACCGCAGAGAGCGTAGGGGCACTGCTTGCCGCGCCCCCGAAAAAAACAGGGCGGAGCAAGCGCCGCCCCTACAAAGAATTTCCGCGCCCGCTGCGAAGCAGAGGCCCGCTGCGAAGCAAAGGCCCCCTGCGGTGAATCTTTTTTCCCCTGACGCCGCCGTGATCCTGCTGGTATGGCTGGTCGTGCCGGTGATCCTGATGAGCTACGTGTCGCGGGTGGTGCATCCGTTTTACCTGCTGCTGACGGTCCCGGCGGGGCACGAACTCGCTGCGTGGGGCCTCGCGCCATTATTCAATCGCCGGACCGGAGCCGTGATCGTGATCGCGCTCGTGGCCGGGACCGGGGCGATCAACGGGCTGAACGCGGTCCGGTTTGCGCAGAGCACCGCCGCCGTTCCCGGCGAGGACCTGCCCGAAACGCTCCCGCTGGCCGAAGCCGCCGCCCTGGGCGATCTGCTCCGTGAGGCGGGCGCACCGGACCGGGCCATTTTCTCCGCGATGGCGGAATGGACGCCGGTTACGCTGGTGGGCCGCGACATGCGGACCGAACAGGTCAGCCACGCCTACGACCGGGCGGTCCTGGTCCCGCCGGGGGGGGGCATTTACATGCAGTTCACCCATGTGTGGGAAAGCGACTATTCGCCGCCGCTGTTCGCACAGTCCGCCGGATCGCTGGAACTGGATGACAGGACCCTGATCAACCTGTGGCGCGTGGAACCGGGCGACCTGGAAATTACTCACGCGGCGAATGTCCTATCTGACATCAATGTATCGTTCGCCGGGTGGACGCTGGCGGGCGATCTGGTTCCCGGCAGCACGGCGCGGCTGATCACGTTCTGGCGCATCGAGACGCTGCACCCGGATCGCGGCGTGTGGAATTTCGCGCCGTTCGCCCA
>JAFGTJ010000172.1 GCA_016934195.1 Anaerolineae bacterium
ACTGGTCCCGGCAGCGTTTGTCGGCGCGGTCCCGGTCGATATCATAGAAGGGCACGATCTCGCGCTGTTAGGCGGACTGGCAGGCGTGGCGGCGTTCAGCGTCCTGGCGATGACGGCGATTTTTCGCCTGGGTTTGCGGCGCTACGAAAGCGGCAGCGCGTTGAACATCAATATTTAGCGCGTGTTTGCGAAAACCCTCACCCTTCCGGCGGAGCCGGGTCCCTCTCCCTCAGGGAGAGGGAAAAATACAGGTGTCGCACCACTTTCTCCCTTCTCCCTGAGGGCGAAGGGCCGGGGATGAGGGTCAAAAAGCGAATTAACAAACTGGGGGCAAAACCGATGGACAAGACCGCCCATACACGCCAGGAAGCCGAAGCGCAGACCCTCATACTGCCCGCCCGTTACGAGGATTGGGGCCGGTTCGCGGCGCGGCTGGACGGCTACGCGATTGCCGAGGAAATGCGGTTGGTCGAAGCGATGGGGCTGCCGCAGGAAACCGGCATCGGCGCGCTGAGCACCTGGGCCTGGTCACAGATTCGCGCCTTCGGGGAAACGGGCCAATGGCCGGTTGAGACGGTGTTGGAACTGCGCCTGCTGCTGTTCTTCAAGGCGCGGCAGCTTCATTTTTGCGGCGAGGCGGAGCACGACACATTCAAGGTCGTTCACAGCCTGCTCAAAGCCATCTCGCAGCGCACCGGCCTCCCGTATGCCGATCCGCAGGCCGAGGTCCGGTTCGCGGAGGAAGAAACCCTCTATGCTGAAAAACTACGGACCAGCGCGGAAATGCCGATCTCCCGCAACCGTCCGCCCCAAACACGGACGGCGCGACTGGTCCGGTTGGTGCGCCGTCTGGCCGGGTTCAATGATTTATAGGCGTGATACACGATTCGCGCCCGGTTTTTTGTCTCCCTGTGGTACAATAACGCCTCGCCTGACCCTTACCTGGAAATGGAGTGCATCTATGCGCGGCACGATTGTCGCCCTGGACCTGGAAACTACCGGGCTGAATCCCGACCTGGACACGATCATCGAGATCGGCGCGGCTCGCTTTGAGGATGGCGAGCTGATAGACACCTTCGGCACGCTGATCAATCCGGGGCGCACCATCCCCGAACGCATCACGGCCATTACCGGCATTGCGACCGATGACGTGCTGGACGCGCCGCGTATTCATGAGGTTTTGACCGAGTTACGGCAGTTCATCGGGACCGGCCCCGTCGTCGGCCACCGCGTCGATTTTGACCTGAGTTTTCTCAACCGCTTCGGCGTCGGGCAGACCAATGTCGCCATCGACACCTACGATCTCGCGGCGGTGATGATGCCGACCGCCCCGCGTTATAACCTGACCAGTCTCACCAGCCAGACCGGGCTGGACCTGGAACACGCTCACCGCGCGCTGGACGACACCATCGCGACCGGGCGGCTGTACTGGGTGCTGTGGGAGCGGATCATGAATCTGCCGTTGGGCACGCTGCAAGAGATCGTGGCGGCGGCGGGCAGCCTGGAGTGGAGCGCCGCGCCCGTTTTCCGCGCCGCGCTCCAAGAACGCAGCCGCACCGCGCTCACCGAAGCGCAGCTCGTTTCCGGCCCGCCGCGCCAACCGGGTGAGGCGCTGTTCAAGTCGGACCGCAAACCCTGGAGTCCGCTGCGGCCCAATACCGAGCGCCAGCCGTTGGACGTGGACCGGCTCGCCGCCGCGCTGGAACCGGGCGGCACGATGGCCCAGGCCATGCCCGATCACGAACACCGCCCCCAACAGGTCGAGATGCTGCGCGCGGTGGGTGATGCCTTCAACGGCGGCGATCACCTGATGGTCGAAGCGCCAACCGGCGTTGGCAAGAGTCTGGCCTACCTGCTCCCGGCGGTGACGTGGGCCGTTCAGAACAACGAGCGCGTGGTGATCAGCACCAATACCATCAACCTGCAAGACCAGTTGATCAACCAGGACCTTCCCGCGCTGGCGTCCGCCCTGAACGTGTCGTTCAAGGCGGCAGTCGTCAAGGGACGCGGCAACTACCTCTGCCCGCGCCGTCTGGCCGCGCTGCGCCGCCGCCAACCGACCTCGGTGGGTGAACTGCGCGTCCTGGCGAAAATCCTGGTCTGGCTGCTGGAATCCGACAGCGGCGACAAGGGGGAAATTTCGCTGCGCGGCTTCGAGGAAAACGTGGTGTGGTCGCGTCTCAGCGCCCAGGACGAAGGCTGCACGCTCGAACGGTGCAGCGATCACATGGGGGGGGTATGCCCGTTTTACAAGGCGCGGCGTGATGCCGAAGCCGCCCATATCCTGGTGGTGAATCACGCGCTGCTGCTGGCCGATGTGCAGTTGGGTTCCCGCGTCCTGCCGGAATACAACTATCTGGTGATCGACGAAGCCCATCACCTGGAAGACGCCACCACCAACGGACTCTCGTTCCAGATCAACCAGACCACGCTTCAGCGCCGCCTGGACGATCTCGGCAGCATGAACAGCGGTTTGCTCGGTGATGTGATCCGCAGCACGCAGGGCAGCGTACCGGACAAGTATTTCACCCAGATCGAGTCCTACGTCCAGATCGTGAGCGACTCGTTGCGGGCAATGGGCCACCACGTCGAGCGCTATTTCCGCACGCTGCTCCGTTACCTGGAAAATTCCGGCGCGCTGCATCCGGGCGAATACCTGAGCCACGTTCGCATCACGCCCCAGGTCCGCCAACAGCCGGATTGGGCGCAGGTCGAGGCGGCGTGGGACGTGCTCAACCAGTTTACCCAGGCCATCGCCGACGCGATGCGCCGCTTAGCGAGTGGACTCGGTGGGCTGAGCCAGTTCGACATCCGTGAGTATGACGATCTGGTATCCAGCGTGGGCGCGGCGGCGCGGCATCTGGCCGAAGTCCATTTGCAACTGGGCGCATTTTCCACCAATCCCCAGGAAAACATGATCTACTGGGCGCAGGTGGACCAGGACGGCACGCGGCTGGCGGTCCATGCCGCGCCGCTGAACGTCGGCCCGCTGCTGGATGAGCATCTCTGGCGGCCCAAGCAGGCCGTGATCCTGACCAGCGCCACGCTGCGGACCGGCGGCACCTTCGACTATATGCAGGACCGGCTGAACACCCACGAGATCGGCACCAAAGTCGTCGGATCGCCGTTCGATTACGAGAGCAGCACGCTGGTCTACATCCCGACCGACATGCCCGAACCCAACCGCCGCGAGGATTACCAGCGTGCCATCGAGCGCAGCCTGATCGAACTGGCGGCGGCGACCAATGGGCGGCTGTTGGGCCTGTTCACCAGCTATTCCCAACTGCGGCAAACGTCCCAGAATATCGCGCCCCGGCTGGCCCTGGGCGATATCAGCGTCTACGATCAGAGCGACGGCACCAGCCGTCAGGCGCTGCTGGACGGTTTCCGCAGCACGGAACGGGCGGTCCTGCTCGGCACGCGCTCATTCTGGGAAGGCGTGGATATTCCCGGCGATGACCTGATGGTCGTGGCGATTGCGCGGCTGCCGTTCGCCGTGCCATCCGACCCGGTATTCGCGGCGCGCTCGGAACTGTACGAGAACAGTTTCATGCAGTACGCCGTACCGGACGCGGTGCTGCGCTTCCGGCAGGGGTTTGGACGGTTGATCCGCCGCCGCACGGATCGCGGGGTGGTGGTGCTGCTCGACGCCCGCGTGATCACCAAGCGGTACGGGCAGGTTTTTCTGGACAGTCTACCCGGCTGCACGGTCCGGCGCGGCACTCTGGACGCGCTGCCTCGCGCCGCCGCCGATTGGATCGAGGGGTAGCACTACGGGATAGTGTGATCGTGAGTTAGCCCCTATCCTCCGACGCGCTTCCGGCGTGCGCGCCCTTTCCCCGCAAGCGATCCCGTTGGCGAATTGGGCGCGTAGGGGCGCTGCTTGCTGCGCCCTGTTTTTTTTCCAGGGAGCGCGGCAAGCAGCGCCCCTACACAAATGCGACGGAGATAGGTTCGCCAATGATATCCCAGGTGGAGAAAGAGGGAGAAAGTGTGCCATTTTCCCCCTCTCCACAACGTGGGGATGGGCCAGGGGGAGGGGCTAACTTCAGGGCGATCACGTTATTCTGCTGAGCTACCGGTCAGGCCTGATCTTTTACAGGAAAGGAGCGGCGGAGGTTTCCGCGCCCAACATGATGATGCGTGAGTCGATACCCTACCGGCGCTGGATCGAAGGACTGGATCGCCACTTCTGGGAAATCCTGTTTGTGCTGGGCCTGATCTTCTACGCCCGGTGCGCGTATTCCGACCTCGCGCCCGACGATATCCTGTGGTACCAGGGGCGGGCCGCCACCGTCTTCGATGAATACCGGGTTGTGCCGCTGCTGTGCTTTAGGGCGCTCAATTTCGTGTTTGGACGCAGCATCCTGGCGGCGCAGGGCATGATCTTCACATTTCATACTCTCAATGCGATCCTGGTCTACCACCTGGGCCACCGCCTGCTGTCCAGTGTGGCGGCGGGACGCCTTGCGGCCACCGTCTTTTTTATCAACCCGGTCACGCTCGGCGCGCTGACGTGGATTTCGTGCTTCTCGTACATTAT
>JAFGTJ010000173.1 GCA_016934195.1 Anaerolineae bacterium
GACATGGTGATCGGCCAGGTGCGCCCGCCCAAGGATTCGGAAAAATACTACGGCCTGCTGCGCGTCGAAGCCGTGAACGGCCTCGATCCCGAACAGGCCAAGCACCGGCCCCGGTTTGATGATTTGACGGCCATTTTCCCTGAAGAACGCTTCAATCTGGAAACAAATTCCCGGATCACATCGACGCGGCTGCTGAACCTGATCGCGCCGGTAGGTCGGGGGCAGCGCGGCCTGATCGTCAGCCCGCCCAAAGCCGGTAAAACGACCGTCCTGAAGGAAATCGCCAACGCCATCAGCCATAATTATCCTGAAGTTCACCTGATGGTAGTGCTCATCGGGGAACGACCGGAAGAAGTGACCGACATGGATCGCTCGGTTGAGGCCGAGGTGATCAGCAGCACGTTCGATGAGCCGGTCGCCTTCCATGTGCGCGTGGCGGAAATGGCGCTCGAACGGGCGAAACGGCTGGTCGAATCGGCACAGCATGTCGTGATCCTGCTGGACAGCATCACGCGGCTGGCGCGCGCCTATAACCTCACGGTCCCGCCCAGCGGGCGCACGCTGACCGGCGGCCTGGACCCATCGGCCCTGTATCCGCCCAAGCGCTTTTTTGGCGCGGCCCGTAACGTCGAAGAAGGCGGCAGCCTGACCATTGTGGCGACCTGTCTGGTGAAAACTGGAAGCCGGATGGACGACGTGATCTACGAGGAATTCAAGGGCACCGGCAACATGGAACTGCATCTCTCGCGCGAACTGCAAGAACGGCGCATCTTCCCGGCCTTCGACATTCAGCAGTCATCGACGCGTCGTGAGGAACTGCTACTCGGCCCGGATATTTTGCAGCGTGTATGGACCATGCGGCGTATGTTGGTACAGATGACTCAGCCGCCCGCTAACTATGACACCATTAGCGCTACCGAAGCGTTGATCAACCAGATACGGCATACCAACAACAACGAAGAGTTCCTCGAAGAACTGACCAACAGCCGGTATTGATCGGTACTGTTCGGCGCTGTTCGGGGGAATTTCCTGGCGCACCCTAGCGTATCAACATTTCTGCTGCCAAACCCGCGTATACATGCGCGGCCAGTTTGAGGTCGCCCAGGCGCACGGATTCCTGGCTGGTATGCGCCAGATCAGGATCGCCTGGTCCAAAACCAACAGTGGGGATATTGGCCTGTCCCATCGTGTATACGCCGTCCGTCGAAAACGGCCAGTGCCCAACAGCGGGCGCACTTCCCGTGAGCAACTGCACAATCTGGTTCAGCGTGGTGACGAGCGGGTGGGCGCGATCCAGTACCCAGGCCGGGTGCGCTTCGCGGGTGGGACGCACCAACCCGGTATACGATGGCTCATCATAGGTCGTAATCTCGACGACAGCCGGGATGTTTTCGCGCCGGAACGTGCTCTCTAACTGCGCTTGCGCGGCCAGAACCGTCTCGCCCAACGTCAGGCGGCGATCCACATAGATTTTGCACAAATCGGGAATCGCGTTCAGGCTTGCGCCCCGGCTCTCAATGCCCGTGACTGCGATAGTGCCCGGTCCCAGAAACGGATCAAGCGGCAGGTCGTCGGCCATCAGTTGCACGGCAAACACCAGCCGCGCCGCCGCGTAAATCGCGTTTTGGCCGAGCGCGGGTTGGCTTCCATGCGAGGCTTTGCCCGCCACCGAGACTTTGAACATCACACGCCCGCGCTGGCCCCGGCTGATCTGGAGATTGGTCGGTTCACCAAGCAGCACAAAATCCGGCTGGATACCGTCTTCCTCGACCAGCGCGCGAATCGCCATCCCTTCACACGGTTCCTCTTGCACCACAAAGACCAATACCAGCGTGCCGTTGAGCCGGTCCTGGTAGGGCAGCAATTCGCGCGCGCCGTAGACCATACCCGCCAGCGAACTTTTCA
Organism: Anaerolineae bacterium; assembly: GCA_016934195.1. GTDB lineage: Bacteria > Chloroflexota > Anaerolineae > Aggregatilineales > Aggregatilineaceae > JAFGTJ01. The sequence goes on from JAFGTJ010000173.1 coordinate 1,906, forward strand.
TGTCAATCGCGCCCAGGCCGTAGAGCGTATTTTCCTCGATCACGCCCGCATACGGGGGATGCGGCCAGTGTTCGGGCGGCGCGGGGGCCACCGTGTCCATATGCGCGTCATACAGCAGCGTTGGGCCGTTCCCGTTACCCAACGTGGCGATCACACTGCCCATCGCGTTGACGCGCACATTCGGGAAGCCCAGTTCCTTGAGATGGTCCACCAGCAGCGCGGCGAGATCGCCTTCGTGGGCGGAGAGACTCGGTGTCTGGACCAATCGTTGGGCAAACTGGTAAAGTTCCTGGGCGGTGGCCCATTCCGGTTCCAGGTCGCGGATCAAGGCAGCTTGGGTCAACATATCAGGATGCTCCGTGCGCCAACAGGACGTGAGGCACCGTCCGCAGCATGATCTGCAAATCCAGCCCCAATGACCAGTTCTCAATGTAGTAGATGTCCAGCAGGCACATTTCCTCAAACGGGACTTCGCTCCGCCCGCTGACCTGCCAGAGTCCGGTCAGACCGGGCAGCACGCGCAGCCGTTGGCGGTGCCAGCCTTCGTACAGTTCAACTTCCCTGGGTGTGGCGGGACGCGGCCCGACCCAACTCATTTCGCCGCGCAGGATATTGTAAATTTGCGGCAGTTCGTCCAGGCTGAAGCGCCGAATCCACCGTCCCACGCGGGTAATACGCGGATCATCCATCAGCTTGGGATGGCGCAGGTCTTCCCCGGTCTGGCGCATGAGTTCATCGTGCAGCGCTTCGGCGTTCTGCACCATCGAGCGGAACTTGTACACCCGGAAAGTTTTCCCGTTTAGTCCCATGCGATCCTGGGCAAAAAAGATCGGGCCGGGGGTGTCCAGCCGGATCGCAATCGCCACAATCAGCGTGATCAGCAGGGCAAACGGCAGCGCGACCAGGGTTACAGCGATGTCCAGCGCGCGCTTGACCAACACACTGCTGGTATTTAAATGCGCCTCGCCGTTTAATCCCAACAGCGGAATCCCGCCCAACATTTCGATCTGGACCTGGCTCAAACTCAGCTCGAACATATCCGGCACGGTGCGGACCTTGACGTGTTTGCCTTCGCACTCGCGCACAATGTTCAGAATTTTACGCTGAACGTGCCAGGGCAGTGTGATAATCACGATATCAACGCGCTGATCCTCGATCACGCGGGACAGGTTGTTTACCATACCCAACGCCGGAACACGCCCCAGATCGGTCGCGCCGCGTTCGGGATCGTCGTCCACAAAGCCCACCACCTGGAAGCCCAGATCGGGCCGGGCGAGGATCGTTTGCAGCACCGACAATCCGACCGATCCCGCGCCAACGACCAACACGCGCTCCACGCCGATCCCGCGCCGCCGCATCGCGCCCCGCACCGCGCGCAGAAACAGCCGCCAGATACCCATCAGGCCGACCACCAGCGCCGCCGCCTGGATAATCAGCAGGCGCGAGAAAACCAACGGGCGCAGCAGGAAACTGAGCGCCATCACCACGACGGCGGTATTGGTTGCGTTATTGCTGATACTGAATATCTCATCCCACCACGTTCGGCCCCGGCGTTCGCGGTAGAGGCGGGCGTTCTGGCTGCCCAACAGCATCAGCGCGGCAAAAATGATGGCATACGGGATGTAGGGGGTAAAGGGGGCAGCGTTGGCTTCATCGACCGGCTGCAAAAATTCCACTTCGTAACGCAGGTAGTAGGACAGCAAAAACGCGCCGACCACCAGCAGCGCATCGACGGTTGGCAGCAACCAACGCGGCCATTTAAACGGCGAATTGTCCATAAAAAATTTTCCCTACAACCCTCAGCTCAACCCTGATCTCACTACTGGTTCAACGCGCGGCGGTAGCTGGCGACCGTTTGCGCGGCAGTCTGACTCCATGTGAACCGGGCGGCGTGTGCGCGGCCCTGTTCTCCGGTCTCGTCGCGCCAGGATTCATCGTGGATGGCGCGCGCCAGCGCCCCGGTCCAGGCGTCCACGTCATCCGGCGGCAAACAGCAGCCGGAACGACAACCCGTATCCCCGACCGCTTCCGGCAGCGACGACACATCCGATACCAGCGCAGGTATTCCGCACGCCAGCGACTCGACCACCGGCAGTCCGAATCCCTCAAATACCGACGGGTAGACCAGCGCGTCGGCGGCATTGTACCACAGCGGCAGGTCTTCAGCCGACAAATACCCCGGCACATGCACCCTATCGCCCAGGTCAAGCGCTTCAATAGTTCGGAAGACGTTTTCGTACATCCAGCCCTTGCCGCCGCCCAGGATCAAATGCACGGCGGCGCGGTCCGAAGCGGGCAACTGGGCATAGGCGCGCAGCAGCACGGGTAAATTTTTGCGCGGCTCCAACGTACCCACAAACAGCAGAAAACGGTCCGGCAGTCCTTCCCGCTGCCGGAAAGCGTCCACTTCGGCGGGCGGCAGCGGGTGAAAATCCGCGCCCACACCCGGCGCGGCTACGTCGATCTTACCGGGGGGAATCCCGAAGGTTGCCGCCAGATCGCGGGCGGTGCTGTGCGAAATGGCGATCACGCGCCGCGCCCGCTGGCACGTCTGGCGCGTCAGGAAACGCAAATACAGGCGGCGCGCGGCGGGCAATCGATCCGGGTAATGAACGAAGCTCAGATCGTAGACCGTGACCACTAGCGGGACGCGGCTCAATACCGGACCGACAAACGCCAGCGCGTGCAGCAAATTCGGACGGGCGCGGACCAACGCCACCGGCTGCACGACCTGTTCCCACAGGATGCGGCAGGCCGGAGATTGAGTGCTCCACCGGGTCCGGCGCGGCATGAGCCGGGAGTGCGCGGGCGGTTGTCCCTGGCTGCCGGTGAATACGGTGTAGGAAAACGAGGGATCGACGTCAGGCAGCGCCTGGATCAGGTTGTAGATATACCCGTTGATGCCCGCGCTCCGGTAGCCCGCCTGGGCCGTGAGCAAGTGCGCGTTAAGACCAATGTGTGTCTGCATGGCGCGAATTATAACAGAAACCGGGCGCTTGTGTCCCGGCGTTTTTCCCAGTAGGATCGGAAGTATGGAACTGCAAACAAGGGTATTGATACGGTGTCTGCCCGCTTAAACAATCGCTACAGCCAGCACGCCCGCCGCGCGCTCAGCCAGGCCCGCCTGCTCGCCCAGGATTACCAGCACGCCGCCGTGGATACCGATCACCTGCTGGTAGGCATCCTGCGCGAACATAACAGTCTGGGCGCGCAAGTGCTGCACGATTTAGGCGTGGATACGCGGCGCGCGGAGTTAGAAGTCCGCGTCTTGCACGATGTAACCGATCCGTTGATCACGCCGTTGGAACTCACCGAAGCGCTGCGCCGCGTGCTCAAACTCTCGGTTGAAGAGTCCGAATGGTTCGGCCACCATTACGTCGGCACCGAGCACCTGCTGTCAGCCCTGGCACGCACCCGTGAGGGCGGCGCGTCGGATTTGATGCGCACGCTCACGATCAGCCCGGACCAGATTCGGCGGCGGGTGCGCTTGCTGCTCCACGACGGCGTGACCGAACTCAGCATCGAAGTCGCTAAACGCATGACCCACCTGAGCGAATTGTCGCGCCGGGTGCTGAATGCGGCGGCGCAGCTAGCCAACCAACATGCCGCCCCTACTGCCGGAATCGATCACCTGCTGCTGGTGATGGCCCACGAAGAACGCAGCCCTGTCAGCCGGATTCTGTGCGACTGCGGCCTGGATCGTGCCCGGCTTGCTGCCGACGTGGAAAAACAAATATCCCTGGGAGATGATAAACCGGGGAATCCAGAGGCATTGTTAGAGGATGTAATCGACCACGCAGTGGATCGCGCCGACCAGTTGGGAATGCACTACACCGGCACAGAACACATTTTGCTCGCGCTGGCCGAAAATCACCGGGGCGCGAACCTGCTGAACAAATACGGCGCAGCCCCGACAAAAATCATTACCACGATTTACCAGGACCTCCGCCCGCCCCCGGTGGTGTAAGTCGGCCCGGCGGCGGCGGCGGCGGGTGTGAGGATGGCGCGCGTTTCCGGGCGCGCTGGCGGCTGCTGATGATCCCTAACAGAATCGCGCCCAGCCCGATCATAAAAACCATGACCATCATCGCGCCTGCCGTTGCCAGAAACAATCGGGTAGACGGGGCAAACGGCTCATCCGGTTTTTTGGTGGCGGCGATTTGCGCGGCGACTTCGGCCCGCAGTCCATCCAGCGGAACCGGGAACGCGCCGAAGATGTCCAGCGTGAAAGTTTCTCCAGCGTCCAGAGCATGGGATGCCTGACTCCCGGTGGTAGCGCGATAGGTGGGACTATCGGTAAACACCACGCGGTAGCTGCCCGGCAGTAAATTCTCGAAACAATACCGGTCTTCATCCATCGCCGTGACATGGGTCGCAATAATAACGCCGCCCGTCAACAGATTAACGTTGATACCTGCCAGCGCGGTTTCGTCCGGTTCGCGTTGCCCGTTGGCGTTGAGATCGGCAAAAGTGGCGACACAAATCGCGCCGGTGCTGCTCTGCGTATCGCCCTGTCCAACCGCCACCCGCTGCGCGCCGCTGTTCCACAGCAGCCCAATTGCTAACAACACACCGGCCAGCCGGTTCAGCATCCCGATCACGAGTCGCCCCCGCCGGAACTCTCATCGAAAATCGGAGGCAGGCCGGATTCCTCGCGCACGATATTCTCAATGTGCTGCGCTAATGCCGGATTACCGCGTAACGTCATTTTGGCATTTTCGCGGCCCTGCCCGATCAACTCATCCTTGTAGCGGAAGAACGCGCCGCGTTTTTCGATCACGCCCAACTCGGTTCCAATATCAAGGATATCCCCGGTCCGGCTGATTCCCTCGTTGAACATGATGTCAAATTCGGCTTCGCGGAACGGCGGCGCGACCTTATTCTTGGTGACGCGCACGCGAGTCCGGCTGCCCACCACCTCGCCTTTTTCCTTAATGGACTGGATGCGCCGGATATCCAGGCGCACGCTGGCATAAAACTTGAGCGCCCGTCCCCCGGTGGTGGTTTCCGGGTTGCCGTACATCACACCAATTTTTTCGCGCAGTTGGTTGGTAAAGATCATGGTGCTGTGGGACTGCTTGATCGCGCCGGAGAGTTTGCGTAACGCCTGGGACATCAGCCGCGCCTGCAACCCGACGTGGGTATCACCCATCTCACCGTCCAGTTCGGCGCGGGGAACCAGGGCCGCCACGCTGTCCAGCACCACCACGTCCAGCGTGCCGCTGCGTATCAACGCTTCCGCGATTTCGAGGGCCTGTTCGCCGGTATCCGGCTGCGAGACGTACAGATTATTCACATCCACGCCAATCCGCGCAGCGTAGGCCGGATCGAGCGCGTGTTCCATGTCGATGAAGGCGCAAATTCCGCCGCGCTTGTGGGCTTCCGCGACGACGTGCAGGCATAACGTCGTTTTGCCGGAACTCTCCGGCCCGTAAATTTCCGTCACGCGCCCACGTGGAAGACCGCCCACCCCCAACGCGATATCAATCGCCAGCGAACCAGTGGGGATGGTATCGACGTGCAGGTGAGCCGCATCACCCAGGCGTATTATCGTCCCGTCTCCAAACCGCTTGGTGAGATCGGCGAGAGTCGTTTCCAGCGCTTTATCCCGGCCCGTATCACGACCCTTAGCGCCCATCATTCCGCCTCGTGTTTATATCCGACGTTGTGCGGCAGAGTCTACACCGGGCAAGGCGACTCTGCCACAAAACATCAA
>JAFGTJ010000174.1 GCA_016934195.1 Anaerolineae bacterium
GGCTTGTTTGAGATCGTGGATGAGTCGCGCGGTTTCGAGGGCGGGCTGACGCGCTTCCAGCGCTTCTGGGAGCAGTTCGAGATCGAGTCGAAGCGTCTGGAATGCCGGAAAAATGGGACGCAGATAAACGCAGATTAACACAGATAAAAAATCAAAAAATGGATTTTTATGGGGGAACCGGCAGTATGAGTCGGTTCCCTCCCAGTAAAGAGAGCTATTGCCGCTGCGCGATGAACAGCCCGGAATCCTTTGTGATGCGGATCGCGCCGGTCGCGGCCATTTCCTCGCGCAGAAAGGCGCGCAGGGTATTGAGCTTGTCCCCCACCAGGAATTTTTGCGCCGGGCCGGAACGGTAGTAGTCCACCAGCGGATCAATTTCGGTCACGATCAGGTTATTGTCGAAGCGGATCAGCGTCACCGGGTCGAACCAGGCGGCGAGCTGGTCCGCGCCGTTTTCCAGCATGAAGCCGTCCGCCACGCTGAAGCCGTCCCAGTAATCGCTGTCGGGATCAAAACGCTGCTCGATCTCGTACATCTCGCGCAGGTGATTTTTGCCGTTAGTGGCCGCGAAGAAGCGTCCGCCCGGTTTGATCACGCGCCGGATTTCGGACAAGGCCCTGGGCCGGTCCGGGACGTGGTAGAGCATATGGTTGGCGATTACGGCGTCGAAGGCCGCGTCCTCGAACGGGATCAACTGCGCATCCACCAGCCGGAAGTCGAATGCGCGCCCGCTTTCGCGCAGATTTTGGCGGGCTTCGTTCAACATGCCGTCGGAGAAGTCCGAGAGTGTAACCCGCCAGCCGCCGGGGATGCGGTCAAGATTCTCGGCCCACAGCCAGCCGGGACCGCAGCCGAGTTCGAGCACGCGGGCATCAGGGGGCAGGGCGGTGAGCGGATCGGTAACACGATCAAAAACCCAGTGCGGCCAGCGCTGGGGGTTGGTGCTGAACAGGATGTGCAGCCGGGCGCGGGCGCTGAGGTTCGCACCGTCGTTGTACTGCTGCGTGAGTAAGTACGTCTGGTCGATGTTTTTAGACCGGGCCATCGTTTTTCCTCCTTGTTGGGTGAGTTTCCATTGAACCACAGTCCGGCGCGGGTTTGCATGACGGTTCGCTGATTGCTGCCTGACGGCTGCAACCTTGTAAATGTTAAAGTGTTTTGACGTATGCGATATCTGCCCTTAAACTTACGTGGCATAATGGTATTGTTCACAAGGAGAGAGATTCTTGAAAAAGCTAACGTTTATGTTCATGGTAGTGGTGCTGGCGATTGGGCTGGTGCCGGTGACTCATGCGCAGGACGGCATCGAGATCACGTTCGTTAACATCTTCCCCGACGAGCGCGACGTGCGCCGCGAAATAATTTTCGCTATTGCCGAGGCGTTCACCGCCGAAACGGGCGTGGTGGTCAACATCGAATCGACCAGCGACGGCTACGGGGATGTGTTCGATGGGTCGATCACGCGGGCCAGCCAGGGCAACGCGCCGCACATCATCCAGGTGGAGGATACGCGGGTGCAGATCGCTATCGACTCGCAGTTTTTCGTCAAGATGAGCGACTACGCGACGGATGAGCACAAGGCGACCATCGCGGACATTATCGTCCCGATGCGCAACTACTACGGCATCACCGAAGACGATTTCTGGGCGATCCCCTGGAATGCTTCCAACCCGATCATGTACTACAACCCCGATATGCTCACTGCTGCCGGACTCGATCCCGCCGTGCCACCGCATACTTTCGCCGAGATCACGGCGGCGTGTGATGCGATCATGGCAGCAGGCATCGAAGGACTGGAAGGCTGCATCAACTGGCCGGTCAACAGTTGGCTGCCGGAACAATGGGTATCCATGCAGGGCGGCCTGATTATCAATGAGGACAACGGGCGCAGCGGGCGCGCAACCGAATCGTACCTGGACAGCCCGGAGATGTTGAACGTCTTTACGTGGTGGAAAGATTTGGCCGATAAGGGTTATTTCACCTATACCGGCACGCCGGACGCCTATACGCCGGAGGGTTTGTCGTTCATTACCAAGAAAACCGCCATTCTGCTTAGCACCAGCGCCGGGATCAGCAATACCCTCAAATTCGCGCCGCTGATGGGCCAGTTCCAACCGATGTTCGCGCCGTTCCCGCTGCCCAGCGAGGACGCGACCAACGGTATCACGGCAGGCGGCGCGGCGCTGATGGTCATGGCCGGGCACCCGGACGAGGAAACTCAGGCGGCGGTTGATTTCGCGTTTTTCCTGACCAATACCGACAATATGGCGGCATGGCATCAGGCCAGCGGCTATTACCCGGTGCGCCAGAGTTCGATTGAAGCGCTTGAGGCGGCGGGCTGGTTCGAGGAAAATCCGGCCTTTTACGTTCCGCTGGAACAGTTGTTGGGCCATGAACCGAACATTGCCAACGCGGGCTACCGGGTCGGGGCCGCGATGCAGATGCGTGACGCGGTGGTCCAGGCGGCGCAGTCGGTGATCGACAGCGGCGAAGACCCCGCCGAAGCGCTCGCCGCCGCCAAGCAGCGGGCGGACAAGGCTATCGCCGAATACAACAGCGTGATCGGCGACTAAACGACTCGGTTTGGCTTACGTGTGATGGGATGGGCGGCGGCGCTCATCCCGTTTTGTTGTTAGCCTCACCCTTCGGCCAGGGGGAGAAGTACGTGCGTCGTTTAAGTCCCCTCTCCATAGCGCAGCGTCATGGAGAAGGGATTTAGGAGTGAGGCTTGTTGGCATAAAGGCGGCGACATGCGCAATTTTCGTTTTTCGGAGCAACTGCTCCAGCGGATCATGCTGGCGGCGGCGGGAGTATTCCTGGTGGTGTTTTTCGTGCCCACCCGCCAGGGACTCGATTCCCTGTGGAATCTGATCTGGGGCGCGGTGCGGTCGTGGCCGGACTTCGTGGCCGGGATCGCGGAGTATTTCGCGGATGCGCCCGCCGATGCCCTGCTGTTATCGTTGCTGGTGGGCGGCGTATTTGGCGGTATCACGACCGCGTTGGTGCTGCTGGCCGGGAGCCGTAACAACGGTAACGGCGGATTTTCCGTGCGGACGGCGGGCGTGTTCGGGATCGGCGCGGTGGCCGGTGCGGTCAGCGCGCAGATTCTGCTGTATCCCACGCAGCACTGCACCTATGCCGGGGGCGTGAGCGGGGCGCAGGTCCGTATGGGGCTGGTCGTGACCGTGCTGAGCGCGTTGATCCTGCTGGTGCCGCTGTGGACGCTGCTCCGGCGTGGTTCCGGCGCGCGCGTGGAACGGCAGGCCGGACACTTCCATAATGTGGCGCTGCCGTATTTGTTTCTGCTGCCGACGCTGGTATTCCTGGTGATGTTTCTGTATTACCCGGCGGTGCAGATTCTCACGCTCTCGATGCGGCGCAAGATTTTCCCGCTGCCCCAGGAAAAATTCGTCTGCCTGGAAAATTACACCAGTCTGGCCCAGGATACCGTGTACCGCCACAGCTTCACCTCGACGCTGACCATCACGGCGCTGATCGTGTTGTTCAGCCTGTCGATTGCGCTGGGAATCGCGGTGTTGGCGTCGCAAAAAATCAAGGGCGCGGCGTTTTACCGGACGCTGTTGATCTGGCCCTACGCGATCTCGCCCGTCGTGACCGGCGTGATCTTCCTGACCATGTTCCGCGAGGGTGGGGCGGGCCTGCTGAACTGGGGATTGGGCGAGGCGTTCAATACCAGTGTGCGCTGGCTGACGGATAAAGATATCGCGCCCTGGGTGATCGTGGCGGCGTCGGTGTGGAATTTGCTCGGTTTCAACATCCTGTTTTACATCGCGGGCCTGCAAAACATCCCCCAGGATTTGCTCGAAGCGGCGGCGCTGGATGGGGCCGGGCGAATCCGGCGCTTCTGGCGGATCACGTTCCCGCTGCTGTCGCCGTTCACGTTTTTCCTGCTGGTGACGAACATCACCTATTCGTTCTACGGAATTTACGGCGTGGTGGAAACGCTCACACCGCAAGGGGGGCCGCGTTTTGGTCCCGGCGGGGAAAGCGGCGCGACCAACGTGCTGATCTTCAAGCTGTACAAAGACGCCTTTGAGACGGGCGCGCCCGCCGGATTCGGGGCGGCGCAGGCGGTGGTTTTGTTCCTGATGGTAGCCGGGCTGATGGTGTTTCAATTCCGCATCATCGAGCGCCGCGTGACCTACGAAGGGTAAGGGGAAAATCATGACACAATCCGGCCCGCGTTACGGAGTTCATATCGCGCTGATCGTGGTCTGCCTGATATTGGCGTGTCCGGCGATCTACGCGCTGCAAGTCGCCACGCTGACGCTCGAAGAGGCGTTCGTCGTGCCGCCCAAGCTGTTCCCGCCCTCGACCGATTTTTTTAATAACGTGAATGACCTGCTCACCGGGCAAAATTTCGACGGCCTGATCGTGAATACCTTCACGGTCGCGCTGGTGGTCGTGATCGCCAAGACCGCGTTCGCCATGCTGTCCGGGCTGGCGTTCGTGTATTTCCAGTTTCCCGGTAAATGGGTGCTGTTCTTCTTCATCCTGCTGAC